>NZ_CP150189.1:185000-407500 GCF_037965815.1 Aeribacillus sp. FSL K6-2833
AAGATCTTTTATATTATTTTTAAAAAAAATATAAAAGATCTCGATAAAATTTATGTCGGGCAAAAGGATGATGTATAAAGTTTTGTGTAAGGGATTTTGCTAGACCTAAAGAAAAAGGTAGGGTATTCTCTGATTTGGCTAAATATTCCAGAGAACCCTACCTATGTCTAAAAGTATACCGAATGGTGACTGGGCTAATCAACAGGAAAGTACCATTCGTCAGTTTGTGAATGAAAAATTAGAGCTGATTATGTGGGAAGAAATGAAACATTTCCTCGAGATTGAACAAGCTGGAACATTGAATATGAGAAACGGCTACTATTAACGAAATCCAGATGCACAATACGGTCGGATTACCGGAACGGAGAATTTCAAACGCATTTGTTCCCCCTCCCTTACCAACGCCATACCGGCTGGCTCGAGGAAGCGATCATCAAGATGTATCAAAATGACATGAGTACATGTGAAATTAGCAAGTTTAACGAACGAATTTTAGGAAATGCCAATCGTTTTGACTTGAGTTCCAAAGAATTCGGTGACATCTGCCGTTTAGCCATTGAACTGTCTTTTCAAGTGCTTCAAGTAGAATGTATGAATTCAATCCTTTTTTGGAATGACTGATTAATGTAAATTATCATTTTATCTCCGCATAAAAAGCCTTCTTTTTTGCAAATTCCTTCGGGATGTTCTTCTCCCCTTTTCTGAAAGAGTGTGCTAAATTTTTAGTAAATTGTTTCGGAGGGGGAGAACGAGACCGTGATTCGATTGTACGACTTTGGAATCGATGTGCAAACCTATGCGGACTTAGGAAAACAGAATGCTTTTCCGTCGATCCATCGTTGTCCACATTGCCAAGTCAAGCGAACCCTTTACCGTCACGGCTATTATGAACGAAATGCATTAATGGGACAAGAAGCCTATCGGATTTGGATTGCTCGTTATCGATGCACGATATGCCAAAAGACGGTTACGGTGCTTCCCACGTTTCTCTTCCCTTATTTCCAATACACGATTTGGACGATCCTCCCATGCATCAACGAGCGCCTCTCGTTTCTCTTAGACAAGGGGACACGTTCGTCAAGGTTCTTTCCTACCCGACAAGGAGTCTATTTTTATATGCGTCGACTACTCTCCAACTTACCGTGGCTTCGTTGGTTTTTTCAAACCAAAGGGAAGCGAATTCTTGGGTTGTCCGATGAACCACTCGTTCAAGCACAGGAGTGGATTCAAAAAATGGAGGAGGTCTGTTTGGAAAAACTCATCCAAGCGATGTGGAATGAACAATCTACCCATTTTTTAGCGAATAGATTCGGTGCCTAATTTGTTTCTTTTTGGATCTATTTCCAAAAGCAATCGATTCCACAAACCTTTTGCGTCGACGAGTGGAAAGTGATGGGTTATGATGAAGGCAGGACGAACCTGTTGGTTCTTCCGCAAAATCGAAGAAGGAGGAAACCCTGATGGACGAATCGGTGAGACAAGAAATCGCCCTATTTCGGTATGGATTGATCGCACCGTTAGTCAATGGGCAGGTGGATCGGACATCGTACCTGAAGGAGGTGTCAACGCGCATGCATTGGGTTCCGCACTATGGAGAGAAACGGATCGCAGCGAAGACGATTCTAGATTGGTGCACGCAGTACAAAAAAGGGGGCTTTGAGGCGCTGAAGCCAAAACGACGGTCAGACCGTGGTCATTCCCGAAGGCTGTCACCTGAAGACGAAGATCATATTTTAACCCTAAGAAAAAAACTTCCCCACATGCCCGTGACGGTGTTTTACCAACACCTTATTGAGCAGGGGGAAATCGAAAAACAACTTGTATCTTACTTTACTATATATCGATTGTGCAAAAAATACAACCTCGTGGGGAAAGAAATTTTACCGATTCCTGAACGAAAACGGTTTGCGTACGATCGAGTCAATGAGTTATGGCAAGGGGATTTGTCCCATGGTCCAATGATACGAGAGAATGGAAAAGCGCAAAAAACATTTTTGATTGCCTACATCGATGACTGTTCGCGGGTCGTACCGTACGCTCAGTTTTTCTCTTCCGAGAAATTTGACGGGTTGCGGATCGTGACCAAAGAAGCGCTGCTTCGGTACGGGAAGCCGAAACGAATTTATTCGGACAACGGCAAAATTTATCGATCGGAGACACTACAATATGCTTGCGCAGAATTAGGGATCACGCTCATTCATACGCAGCCATATGATCCACAGAGCAAAGGGAAAATCGAGCGATTTTTTAAGACGGTGCAAACTAGGTTTTCCCCGTTGTTGGAGATGAAACCGGCTACGTCGCTTCAAGAGCTGAACGAACGCTTCTGGAAGTGGCTCGAAAAAGACTACCACCGGAAGCCCCATGCGTCGTTAGACGGAAAAACGCCGCATGAAGTGTTTCAATCGCAAGTGCAAGTAGTATCATTCGTGGAGGATGCGACTTGGCTGGATACGGTCTTTTTGAAGCGAGAGTTTCGCAAAGTGAAAGCCGATGGGACGATTACGTTAAACAAACAGCTGTATGAGGTTCCACCTCGGTTTATCGGACAATCAGTGGAAATTCGGTATGATGAGCAAGGGGTGTATGTATACGAAGACGGCAAAGAAGCAGCGAAAGCGACGCTGGTGCGTCTGCACGATAATGCCCACGTGAAACGCCATCGATCGCCATTTACGGGACTAGGAAAGGAGGAAGGAACGGATGTATAAAACGTTCTACTCCCTTTCTCGAGAGCCGTTTTCGAAAGACACAAGTCCGTCTGAAGCATATCGAGGGTCTTCTTACGAAGAGGCATTACATGCATTGGATTACGTGAAACGAACGAAAGGAATCGGTCTACTGACAGGAGAGCCGGGGGTGGGGAAAACGTTCGCCCTTCGGACGTTCAAAGAATCGTTACATCCTTCGTTGTATCACGTGGTGTATTTCCCGTTATCAACGGGTGGTGTGATGGATTTTTATCGAGGACTAGCCTTAGGGTTAGGCGAGGAGCCGAAATACCGCAAGGTGGACTTGTTTTACCAAATTCAACAAGGAATCGAACGAATGTATCATGAACGTCGAATCACCCCTGTGATTCTGCTTGATGAAATGCATCTAGCGAAAGATGCGTTTTTGCAGGATATCGCCATTCTGTTTAATTTTCACATGGATTCAACGAATCCGTTCGTGTTGATTTTGGCAGGGCTGCCGCACTTACAGATACGACTGCGCTTGAATCACCATCGTCCGCTTCAGCAACGAATCATCATGCGATATCGGATGGGGACACTCTCCAAAGAAGAAGTGGCAGCGTACATTGAGCAGCGAATGAAGCAAGCAGGGGTAAAACACTCGATTTTTACCCCTGCGGCTCTAGAGGCAATTGCCCTACAGTCGCAAGGATGGCCACGAGTCATCAATACGTTAACGACTACCTGCCTTTTATACGGCTACCAGCTAAAAAAAGACGTGATTGACGAAGAAATTGTTCGAATGGCGGTGGAGGAAACAGGGGCATAATGAAAGGGGCCGAACGGCTCCTTTTGGTTTTACGATTCTCGTCTGAAATAGTGCGCAAACAATCGGAAAAAGCGTGCAAAATCGGAGAGAATTCGCAAACATTTTTAGAGGTATTTCCGATTTTAGTCCAAAATAATTTGAAAAAAGTGGTTCTAAAATAGTGTGCTAATTTACATGATTAAGTGAAATCTAGAGTTTATTTACTTCCACAAGTGTTTTATTATCAAATTCGTACACTTTATCACATAGTATGTGAATATCCTCACTGATATGACTCGCCAATAAGATGGTTGTCCCCTGTTTTTTCAATGACAACAGCAATTCTCTTATCTGTTTGACTCCTGTTTTATCCAGACCGTTCATTGGTTCATCTAGTATGAGTATTTTCGGCTTCTCCATAATTGCTTGTGCGATACCCAATCTTTGTTTCATACCTAAAGAATATTTTTTCACACTTTTCTTGCTGTTCGGATCTAGACCGACACTTTGAATTGCTTCTATAATCTCCTTATCACTAATCTTATTGCGTATAGAAGCTAAGTATTTTAAATTTTTAAATCCGGAGTAATCGGACAAGAATCCTGGTGTCTCGATAACAGCACCAACTTCAGTGGGAAAGTCAATATCCTTCCCTAAAATATTTCCAAAAATTTTTATTTCTCCTTGGTCTGGGAGTAAAATGCCGCAAAGTATCTTAAAGAAAACTGATTTACCACTCCCATTATGCCCGACAAACCCGTAAATCTTTGCTTCTTCAATATCAAGATTTATATTATTAAATACTTTCTCCTTTTTAAATGTTTTGCTCAAGTTCCTTACCTGCAATACAACTGCCATAGTTTATCACCTTTCCTTGAAAATTCAGCAATCTAACGTCGCGTCATAACGCGATACGACAAATAAATGAACAGAAGAATCCATAAAACATGAAAAATGACAAAACCAGCGATTGAATGACTCCCGCTACCTGGAGCCAACACGTCATAGTATACAAGTCTGCCATGGCTTCCAATCCATAAATTCACATTCCCCAAAATGAAAGGAATGATGTACATTAAAGCAGCAGAGAGGTACCCGTAACCGCTTTTTTGGGTAAGGAGGTTGATATATACTTGCCACAAACTAATACTAAAAGAGCCGATTAGCTGGATAATCCATGAAAGGAATAGAAATAACCATTGTGAATATACATCTTTTGACGATAATTTACCTGCCCAATACTGGACTGTAATATCACCTGACTTATAAATAGAATGCAAAATGAACCAGGACAGACTGTAATAAAAAAATAGGTACACAACATGAATGGCAAATAAGACGGTCAAATGGGACAATGCCCACGCGTTCCTGTTAGATATCCGCAGCAAAGTATACAGTAAATTCTCATGAAAATTGTTTTCCATGTATAAGTCAACAATATACGCTAATACGAAAAAAGGGAGCAATGTATGAATGATCGTTAAAATATCCGCCCCCTCAAACATGGCAAAGTGGAAGATGAATGCATCTATAGTGGATGAGACAAGATCGCCATAATATAGAAGTGTGACCAAATTAGAGATGACGAACACTGCGATCGCCAGAAGCCACTGATGATAAGTAAAGTAGCGCATATTAAACTGAACAAGGGCTTTCCATTCTCTGATCATATTCAAGATCCCCCAAATTCCAGCTTTGATTTTCGCATCCACAAGACGAGAAGCATTAAAACTATTGGAGAAACAGTTGCTGCATTCAACACCATTGCCGATTGGAATCCGTTTTCATTCAGTCTAAGCGTCACGAGATAACCGTTATGGATATACAAAAACGGAACATACGATACAAAAAACCTATAAGCAAATAAATGGTTAATAACAAGAAGCATCACCGTCACCGATACTGCTTTGACGATGCGATAACCATCGGCTGACGCATAAACAAACAAATATAGGATGCTGAGAAACCAAATACTTAAGACATATCGTATAGCTAATAGAATAAAACCAGTAACTGGTTGTATATGCCCAATAAGCTCCCCATGGTAAAGATTGGAGGATCCTGGACTCCAATGGATGCTATAACCGTATAATAAAAGAGAAATTAGAGTAATAATACAAAGATATACGAGCGTGTACAGTGTACTTATTAAAAATATTAGGAACATTTTGGCAAGTAACCACGTCGATTTTTTATTTAAACGCAGCAGAACATAGAGAGTTATCGGCCGATCATCGCAAATATCACTTAACACAAACAGGAAGAAAAGCAAAAACAAGAACAATTGATAGTAAGGATGATACAGCATATCGAAGATTAAATCCCACATATTGAGGAAACGGTTGTCAATATGCGCTAATTTGCTATTGGCCAGAAAAGTTGCTAAACAAACGAGCAATACAAACAAAACAGCTTTTCGAGTCAGAACTACGTGCTTCACTTTGTGTTTCATATAGTTTAAAAGAGTGGTCTTAGTGCTCAGGGGATTGGCATTAGTCATCAATTCTCACCCGTCTCGTTCTCCAAATAAAAATTACATAACCTGTAATCAAAATCGTGATCATTGACCCGTATACATAGAATGGCGAAACTTCAGGCCATAAATCATACCAGGTGGATGGAGAAAACTGATATTGATCCAGGATGGCTCCTGCGGTAATCTCCCAAATACCGAAAATCAGAAATGGCCCAACGTATACAATTGCTTTCTTCTTGACGAAGGTGGAAAGGCATAAAGCGATACAGGCGAAACACGCTCCAAGCAAAAAATGCGTTAAAAATTTGATCCAAATATACAATTCAGGCTGTGTGTTGAACAATGTGTAGAATATGCCTTCTTCCTGCAGATGTCGATAGGGGGAATCGGCATCATTATTAAAAAAAATAGAAATTATAGCGTAAAAGATAAACTCTGGGATGAAGATAGCAAGCCCCCCAGTTAAAGTGGCGGCCAAGTATTTGTTCCTAACATAATGGTCAAAAGATTTCCTTGTTTGTATAAAGTAATGAAACTTCTGATTCTTTTCTTCTAAATAGGAATCGGCATATGGAAACACAACAATTAAAGGAAAAAATATACCTATGTATGAAAAACTGCTCTCCCAAATATTATATTTGTTGTGTATTTCACCTAAAATATCTTGAATCGCTTGATGATTACCTCGTATATCAGGAGCTTCGGGGTCAAAAAATAAAACATCATACAAATACCTGTCATAAGCTGTCAAAAATATTAATACAAGAGCAAACATACAGGAAACTAACATGCGCTTATTCAATAAACCCCTTTTTAATTCCAGTAAGAGCATCATCTTTCACTCGCTTTCTGATTGATAACTATCAAAACTACTTTAAAAGCATATCGCATTTCTACATTGCAGAAATGCGATATGCTACGGAATCGAAATTGAAAGAGTTAAGTTAATACGTATCTGGGTTCCATTTCCCTTTCATCGTAAAGCGGTCAAATTTACCTCCTTTTTCTTTCCAGATTTTCAAACGGTACTTATAACTGGCCTTAGCGCCATTATTTGTTAATGTATAATTACCAGCCTTTTTAGTATAAAGATTACTACTTCTTTTCGCACCTTCCGAATTTTCCATTCTTACTCCTGCTGTCCAATTCGAATCTATACTAGTAATCTTAACAACTTGATTCTCTTTATCTGTAAATTTCCATGCATAGTTAGTATAAGCACGTCCAGTTAAAAAGTTTGTTGTCACATCAAAATGAAATTTGTAGTTAGCAGCTGATGCAACAGGCACTAATGCTCCTACAGCTAGAATAGAAGTTAAAGCAATTTTTAGCCATTTTTTTTCGCATGAAACCCTCCTCGTTTTTCCACATTTAAAATTCCTGAATTCCCGCGAGAATCCTTCGAGTAAGGTACTAGCTACCTGTTTTTACAGTTCACATTTTCTAACAATACAGAACGGTGATCACCTAAACTTATGATAGAGTAGAATCCACATTTGAAAAAAGTCCCAAATTTTCTTGCCACCTTTTAAATTAACCCCCATTCCCGGGCCTTTCGGGCTGCTTCTTTGCTTCTTTTTTCCCCCGTCTTTTTCAAAATATTAGTAATGTGCTTTTTTATTGTATTAATTTCTACCATTAATATTTCTGCTATTTGTTTTTGCTTATAGCCTTCAGCGATCAGCTTTAATATTTTTTGTTCTGTTTGTGTTAATCTCTCCTTCATATAGTGGATCTCTAGTTGTCTTAAGCGACAAAACTCCTTACGGATAACAGATTCAACATAAGCGCTTTTAAGTGACCATTTTTGATACGCTAAGCGTATTACATTTGGAATATGATTATAGGATTTGTCTATGTAACAGATTGCCCCGGCAATAAAAGCTTCAAAAATCAATCGATTGTCAATCTGATCATTTAAAATAATCAGCTGTGCTTTTGTTTTTTCAGTAACAGATTTTATTACTTTGATTTTTTCTGTATCTTTTACTAATCTGATATTCATTAGTACAATGTTCACATGTAAACGGTTAATAAAATCACTTAAACATTTCAGCTCGCACGTGACTCCTACTATTTCTATGTCGGTCTCATTTTTAACGCTAGAGCAAATTTTTAACAACTCATCTTTGTCTTTCTCAATCAACAGTACATGTATTTTTTTCATAACGCACCTTTTTACACCTCCTTTTGTCTGTTCTTTTTACACATCTCTTCACGCCCGTTGCCTTAAGAAAAACATTGGATAATTCGAAATATCAGTTATAACTTCTTGTGAAGGACTTTCTACTTATTAAAACGTCAGATCTCTCAGAATTGTTTCTGATTTTTTATAATTTTAACCTTTTTTGGAACGTTTTCCCTTAAAAGTAAGCGTCAAATTTAGCCAATCTTCTAGACTCTGTAAGATTATGAGATAATCTCCTCAAGAATAGATATAAGGAGGTTTTTTATAGCAAATCCAGAAATAGCTGAGAGAAAAAGGAATAGACATGACCGGAATGCGTCCAATGGGGAGTACAGAAAGAACGATGAGTGTGTTTGCGAAACATTTGAAAATGGGCGGAACTGGGTGGATCAAGGTACCGGTGCGATGATGACGGCCTTGGTGGCAGCATTAGAAAAAGTTAGTCATCAAAACGCTTATTGGACAAGTAGAAAGATGGAAAAAATCTCAAGAAGCCCATTCAAACAATACATCGAAAAGATCACGAGAACAATAAACGAAGCCACACGTGACCCGTACCATGTACCTAAAAAATAAAGTGAAAACCCTTATCCATCAAGCATTGAAGAGATTAAGTAGGACTAGGAATTACTTTGGGGTTATCTTTATCATTTGTATGCGTTTATTATGGAATCCCTCCTGCAAATGCTTGGCTCAATCTTCATATTGACAATAAACCATTTTTCCTCTATACTAATACTCGTCGATTGCTTAATAAAAAACTTGTGAAGGAAAAATGATTTTATAATTGACAAAAAGCAAATTGTTATATATAATTTAATTTGTCTTTTTGCTAATGATGTTATTGGCCCGTTGGTCAAGTGGTTAAGACACCGCCCTTTCACGGCGGTAACACGGGTTCGAATCCCGTACGGGTCACCATGGAGGATTAGCTCAGCTGGGAGAGCACTTGCCTTACAAGCAAGGGGTCGGCGGTTCGATCCCGTCATCCTCCACCATGTACTAAACAAGCTTTTCTTAAGCAAGTTTAATGAGTTTGGCATAACAATTTAAACAAAGGTAAAAACTGAGTGTGATTTAAAGTATTTATTGCGCCGGTGTAGCTCAATTGGTAGAGCAACTGACTTGTAATCAGTAGGTTGGGGGTTCGATTCCTCTCGCCGGCATTTTTAATAATCGGAGGGGTAGCGAAGTGGCTAAACGCGGCGGACTGTAAATCCGCTCCCTTAGGGTTCGGCGGTTCGAATCCGTCCCCCTCCACCATGCCGAAGAATGTTATGAAACATTGAAATCACATTAAACAACAAAATGTTGTATAAAGTGATTTTTTTATTGGTACAATATAATTAGTCAAGAGATGAATGGTGATATTGGGCTATAGCCAAGCGGTAAGGCAACGGACTTTGACTCCGTGATGCGCTGGTTCGAATCCAGCTAGCCCAGCCATTTATTATAAAAAGACAGTTCATGTCTGTTCTTTTTTTTGTAAAAATGTTAGATAGAAAGTAAGATTTAACTAGATTTTACAAAGGGCGAAGTCTCGTCGAATAAGCAGCGATTTGTCCCGACGCATCTAACATCCTCGAAAAATCAGGAAGAGGAAGGGACATCTGACAAATTTTAAAATGGATTAGAAGAAAAAAATTTTTTTACGAGCCATTAGCTCAGTCGGTAGAGCAACGAGCAAGGCTTCATCGAATAGGCGACGAGTTGTCCCGACGCATCTAACATCCTCGAAAGATCAGGAAGAGGAAGGGACATCTGACAAATTTTAAAATGGATTAGAAGAAAAAAATTTTTTTATGAGCCATTAGCTCAGTCGGTAGAGCATCTGACTTTTAATCAGAGGGTCGGAGGTTCGAATCCTCCATGGCTCACCATTTGTGCGGAAGTAGTTCAGTGGTAGAACACCACCTTGCCAAGGTGGGGGTCGCGGGTTCGAGTCCCGTCTTCCGCTTTTAAATTCAATAGGGAAAACTTTATAAAATAAGATGAACTTAATTCCTGACAAGAAATTGTCAGGATTTTTTTATTTGAAATGTTACTAATCCTTCGATTATATCTAATCCTCGCTTTTGAATCTCAAAATAATGATATGTAGGAGCATTCTCCTTTTTAGTCCCATAACAGCCTTTTAAATTTGGATATACCATTGAAGTCGAATTGTATTTTTCCTTTTAGTATTGGTAATGCGGTTGTTCCTAAATGGAACCATGACCTAAATGATTTTTTGTTGATTTTAAAAATTAGTCTCATTTCCAGAAGATTGTTGCTGTAGAGGATGATTTGTGTAAAACATTTTGCATACAATGACTGCCCAGCAAAGGTTTTTACGGGTGTTGTGACGAAGTATATCGACAAACTTCTGTCTTGTTTCATTTTTTGAAATAGCACAGATCCGGATGAGGACGAATAAATTTCGACACCATTTATAAATTCAAACGGCTTAAAGGAGTTGTGATTCGATGCCTTTTATCAACGTAAAGCTGGCTAAAGGAAGAACTGCAGAACAGAAACAGCAGTTTACTGAGGCAATAACAAAAGCAGCAGCGCAAATACTAAACGTGAAAGAAGAATGGGTTACAGTAGTTTTCGATGAATATGAAAGAGATAATTGGGCTTCCGGCGGAACACTTCACTCGATAAAATTTGGGGAAGGTTTCGGGAAAATGGGAGCTGAATGAATATCCATCATCCTCTAATTCAAACTGTAGATGAGCAAATTCACTAACATAAATTTACATCCGAACAAAAAAGGAGACATGAACCCGATTCCTTGATTAGAATAGATGTGTCACCAAACCATTCTCAAGGAGGTTCATGTCTCATGAATAGACTACCACATCACCAAGGAATCGACAAGTTTTTCGCAATGTTGGGGCTGGCCCTTTATTTCTCTAAGCCGGTCATGAAGCATCTCGTTCATATTATCGATGCGCTGACAACGAAAGGATTTGTGGGAACCTTGACCGATCTGCATCATGAGAGCTTTCATCCCAACCATCGAACGACACTGAGCCATTTTTTCACGAAAAGCCCTTGGGATGAAGAAATCTTGCTTCGCAAACTCCAGCAGTGGATGCTTCGTCATGTGGAACGAACGGCCAAGCGAAAGAATCACCCCATTTTTGTTTCGATCGATGATACGATCTGCCGAAAAACGAAGCCTTCGTCACAGGCGAAACACGCTATTGAAGGGTGTAATTGGCATTATTCTCACGCGGACAAAAAGTCGATTTGGGGACACTCTCTCGTCTGGCTCATGGTTCATACGATGACGCAAGCCTTTCCCTTTGCGTTTCGCCTCTACGACAAGGCGGATGGGAAAAGCAAGGGTCAATGGGCCATCGAGATGCTTTCTTCTTTGGATGTGCACGGTTCTGTTTATGTGCTGATGGATTCTTGGTACCCATCGAAAACACTCGTGGAAGCCTGCCTGAAAAAAGGATTCCACGTCATTGCGATGCTCAAGACGAATCGGGTTCTTTATCCAAAAGGCATCGCCATCCAAGCCAAACAGTTTGCCCGCTATATCGAACCGAACGACACCCATCTCGTCACGGTGGGAGAAGAGCGTTATCGCGTGTATCGCTACGAGGGAGCGCTGAAAGGTCTCGATGATGCCGTTGTGTTGTTGGCTTGGAAAGCCGATCAGCCGATGACACCTGAACATCTTCACTGCGTCTTGAGCACCGACCGGGAGCTAAGCGATGAAGAGATCTTGCGCTACTATGCCCAGCGTTGGTCGATCGAATGCTTTTTTCGACAAGCGAAAGACCAGCTGAAGCTCGATGGGTACCGCGTTCGTCAACGTCGGGCGGTGAAACGGTATTGGATCTTGGTGCAACTCGCTTATGTGTACAGTATGGTCGAATCCAACAGCGATTTCTCTACCGGGCTTGACTTCCTTCGAAAGAAGAAAGGACATAGCCTCGTGGAGTTTATTTACGATGCAGCGAAACAAGATATTCCCATTGATGTCGTTAAAAAACAGCTTCATGTGGCATAAGGGGTACTCCGTTTGTCTCTTTTTACATGGTAATTATTGTAATGAAAATTGCTCAACTACAGTTCAAAGATAAAAAATGACCTCCCCAATTGGAAAAGGGAAGGTGAAGTTTTTTTATTTGCTAAAGTCGGTCAATATTTTCATCTTGGAGAAGCCCAGCTTTCATCGCATAATGTTCCATCACTTGCTGAAGCCACTCCTCTTCCTCCTGTGTAAATGGAGATGCCAATTTATTTTCAATAGTTTTAATTTCAGCTTCATCTAAATTCCCGATAGCACTAATTAATTCTTTTCCGATAAATTCTAATATTGTTTTCATATATTTTTCGACTAACGCTTCTACCTCAGGATCATCGACAGGTCTTCCTGCCAATCTTTTTGTTTCTTGGGATAATTGGATGTATTCTTTGTCAAGGGAGATCATTACCTCTTCAGGCTGATCAAAAAGCTTTTCAGCTACTTCTTTTGACGTATAATGTTCTAACCATTTGCGCTGTTCTTTTTCTGTTTGTATGCTCTGAATAAGACTCATTAAAACATTGCTATCCACTTCTTTTTCTTCTTCTAAAATCGTGAGAATTCGTTTAATGGCTTTGAGCACTTCTTCAATATGTTCCTTTCGTTCTTCAAGCGCTTCTTTTTGGAACTGTAAAGTTTCCTTTAAGTTTAAATCGAAGTTGGTTTCATTAATTAACTCTTTGATTTGTTCTAAACTGTATCCTAAAAATTTAAGACTGACTATTTTTTGAAGTGTCAATACATCATGAGCAGAGTATAATCGGTGTCCAGAACGAGGATTTTTTTTCGGTTTGAGCAGTCCAATTTGATCATAATAATGCAATGTTCGGATTGTTGTTCCCGTCTTTTTAGAAAATTCGCCAATCGTAAAGTAAGTCTCTTCCTTCATTTTAACATCGCCCCCAAAATACTTATCTTTATAAACCTATTGTGATCATAATACCTAACGCGGCGTGAGGTGCAACCCCTCTGAAAAAATTTGTAATGTCATATTTCATTATGACAAGTTGGACGTTTCTTTATAAAAAGCCCAGAAATGGGAATAAGAAAGGTTTTTGCTACAAAAGGAAAAAATTTTTCTTGCAGATGAAAACATAAATTCCTAAAATTTGCTAGAATAGATTTATAAAAAAATGAAACCTTTGGGGAACGAATTCGTATCATGATGTACCCGCAACTGCGGAGGTAGAAAAATGGAAGAATTTATAAATAAAAAGATCAAACAAATTAAAAAAGGCGACCAAAATGCATTTGCAGAAGTTGTTGAATTATATAAAGATAAAATTTTTCAACTTTGTTATCGAATGCTGGGAAACGTCCATGAAGCTGAGGACATAGCACAGGAAGCATTTATAAGAGTGTATATGAACATCCATTCATTTGATATGAACAAAAAATTTTCTACATGGATTTATCGGATTGCAACCAATTTATCGATTGATCGTATTCGGAAAAAGAAGCCGGACTATTATTTAGATGCAGAAGTTGCGGGGACTGATGGCTTAACAATGTACTCCCAAGTATCATCTGATATTGCAATGCCTGAAAAAGAAGTTGAAGCAATTGAACTGCAAGAAACGATTCAAAAGGAAATTTTAAAACTGCCGGATAAATATCGATCAGTCATCGTATTGAGATATATTGAGGAGCTATCCTTGCAAGAAATCGCAGAGATATTGGAACTTCCAGTCGGAACAGTTAAAACAAGAATACACCGGGGACGGGAGGCTTTACGCAAACAATTAAGGCATTTGTGATTGGGGTGAGTAAGATGAAATGTCCTAAGCATGTAGTGGAGATGATCCATAAGTATTTGGACGGGGATTTGCATGAGGATGAAGGCCGTGAGTTAAAAAAACACTTGCAATCTTGTGAGGATTGCAAGGCACATTATCAAGAATTGGAAAAAGCTGTAGCGTTTGTCAAGAGTATCTCACATGTTGAAGCACCGGCAGATTTTACGCAAAAGGTGTTAGAAAAATTGCCGAAAGAAAAGCGTACGGTCTCAACTAGACGCTGGTTCCGAAATCATCCTTTCTTTTCAGCCGCTGCACTATTTGTTATTCTAATGACTGGAAGTTTATTTGCTTCTTATGAAGAAAGCCAATTCAGCGTAACAAAGTATGATAATTTGGTTGTTGACAACCGTACTGTTATTGTGCCTGAAGGAGAAACGGTGAAAGGTGATATTACTGTTAAAAACGGTGATATTAAAATAGAAGGAAAAGTTGAAGGAAATGTAACGGTGATTAACGGAGACCAATATTTGGCTTCTGCCGGTCAAGTTACCGGAGAGGTTGAGGAAATAAACGAATTGTTTGAGTGGCTGTGGTATGAAGTAAAATCGACTCTGTCAGAGGTTTTTAAACAATAGGCCATCTTTAGTAGGATGGTCTATTTTTATGTTTAAGTGCATTTAGGAAAAGTTATGATATAATAAAGTGGAATTTTGATTAGAGAGATTTTCAAACCTAGAAGTTTGATTAGAATAGATCAATCGCGATTTGATGAACTATTGGAGGAAAACAATATGACCTTAGGGGATTTTTCTCTTTTGCATTACCTCATAGATGTCATTGATATTCTCCTCGTTTGGTTCGTTATCTATAAATTGATTATGGTGATTCGTGGAACGAAAGCTGTTCAGCTTTTAAAAGGAATTATCGTAATCATTATCGTTAGAGTGTTAAGCCAATATTTAGGCTTGAATACTTTGCAATGGTTAATGGACCAAGTGTTGATTTGGGGTTTTTTGGCTATCATCATTATTTTCCAGCCGGAGTTTCGCAGAGCCCTTGAGCAATTAGGAAGGGGGCGTCTATTTGCAAGGGCAGCTAGCCAGGAAGATGATGGGCAAACAAACATGACCGAAGCAATAGCAAAAGCTGTTGAGTATATGGCGAAAAGGAGAATCGGTGCTCTCATTTCGATTGAACGAAAAATAGGAATGGAGGATTATGTTGAGACCGGTATACCGCTAAATGCCCATATTTCTGCTGAACTATTAATTAATATTTTTATCCCCAATACCCCTTTACATGATGGTGCAGTTATTATACAAAAAGATCAAGTGTCCGCTGCTGCCTGTTATTTGCCGCTTTCCGAAAGCCCGTTTATATCGAAGGAGCTGGGCACACGCCATCGCGCTGCAGTGGGAATTAGTGAAGTAACCGATAGTATAACTATCATTGTTTCTGAAGAAACAGGCGGTATATCGATTGCCAAGGATGGTGAGCTGCATAGACATTTAACTCCAGAAACGTTAAAGGAGATGCTCTTGGCTGAGTTTAACCGTACGAAAGCTGCTTCCTCTAGCCGCTGGCAATGGAGGGTGAAAAAGAATGGATAAATTAATGAATAGCAACTGGTTTATGCGCATCATTGCATTGTTGCTAGCGCTCATGCTATATGCTTCAGTGAATATAGAATCGCCTGCTTCGAATAATGAAGAAAAATACAATATATTTCGGTCGCCATCCACAACCGAAACAGCTACAATTACAGATGTGCCCGTAAACGTATACTATGACGACCGTGCATTTGTTGTCACCGGTATTCCCCAAACCGTCACCGTTACGATTGAAGGGCCCAAAAGTATTGTCACTACGACAAAACAAGTCAAGGACTTTGAAATTTTTGCAGATTTAACGGATTTATCCGTTGGCACGCACAGTGTCCGTTTGAAACATAAAAACTTGTCTGACCAATTGGAGGTTGACATTGATCCGGCTGTCATTACAGTAGGTATTCATGAAAAGGTATCTGAAAATTTTCCGGTTGAAGTGGATGTTATTAATAAAAACAAAATGAAGGAAGGCTACATTGCGGAGCGTCCGATTGTTAAACCGGACAGTGTAAAAATTACAGGCGCAAAAGAGCATATTGATGCTGTAGCTGTTGTGAAAGCAACAGTAAGTTTGGAAGGTGCTGATGGAACAGTTGTACAGAAGTCAAAAGTGGCAGTATACGATGCAAATGGGAACATCCTGCCTGTTACAATCGAACCGTCAGCGGTTACCGTAACAGTGCCGGTAGAAAGCCCAACGAAATCGAAATCTGTACCCTTAAAAATCAAAACAACAGGAAAGCTTTCTGATGGACTGAGCATATCATCGATTCAATCGATCCCTAGCCAAGTGACAATTTATGGTCCAAAGGATGTGCTAGAGCAAATAGAGTCTATTGATGATGTATCTGTCGACTTAAGCAAAATCAAAGAAAATGCGACAGTTGAAGCTGATGTTCCGGCTCCGGATGGAGTGACAAACGTAGTCCCGAATAAAGTTCAAATTAAAATAGATATTGAAAAACGAGAAGAAAAGACGTTTAAACAGGTGCCGATCAAAGTCATCGGTTTAGGAAACGATCAGGAAATTGAATTTATTGATCCGGATACAGGAAAGCTGGATGTTGTTTTGCGAGGAAAAGACAGTGTTTTGAAAAACGTAAAAGAATCTGATATCGAATTGTATGTGAATGTTGCAGGGTTAGATGAAGGAGAACATGAAGTAAATGTGGAGGCCAAAAACCGTTACAACCTCTCGACAGTTTTATCGAGTGAAAAAGTGAAGATTCGCTTATCCAATAAAGAAAACTCGTTGGAAGAAGCAGATAATGAAAGAAGAAATCAAATAGAAGAAAATAACGATTCAGTTGAACCATCTGAACAGAAAAAGTCTGCTGAAGAAGCTTCAAATTAAGTGATATTTTTTAAAAGGAGCGATGATTCATGGGAAAATATTTCGGTACAGACGGAGTAAGAGGAGTTGCCAACAGTGAACTCACTCCTGAATTAGCGTTTAAAATAGGACGCTTTGGCGGGTACGTGTTAACAAAAGATAAAAATAGACCAAAAGTGTTGATTGGTCGGGATACCCGCATTTCAGGTCATATGCTTGAGGGTGCTTTAGTTGCCGGGCTTCTTTCCATTGGCGCCGAGGTAATGAGGCTTGGAGTCATTAGCACACCAGGTGTTGCTTATTTGACAAAGGCATTAGGAGCCGAAGCAGGCATCATGATCTCCGCTTCGCATAATCCTGTTCAAGATAACGGAATAAAATTTTTTGGCCCTGATGGTTTTAAGCTTTCCGATGAACAAGAAGAAGAAATTGAAGCGCTGCTCGATCAAGAAGAAGATAACCTTCCTAGACCGACCGGCTCTGATCTGGGGCAAGTGAGCGATTATTTTGAAGGCGTACAAAAATACTTGCAATATTTAAAACAGACGGTTGACGAAGAGTTCACTGGTTTACATATCGCTTTGGACTGTGCGCACGGAGCCACATCATCACTAGCTACACATCTTTTTGCCGACTTGGATGCAGATGTTTCGACAATCGGTGCATCTCCAAATGGTCTGAATATTAACGATGGGGTTGGGTCTACTCATCCAGAAACGTTAGCGGAATTTGTGAAAGAAAAAGAAGCAGATATAGGTTTAGCGTTTGACGGTGATGGGGACCGTTTGATTGCCATTGATGAGAACGGAAAAATTGTTGATGGGGATCAAATTATGTTTATTTGCGCCAAATATTTAAAAGAGCAGGGAATGCTGAACGGGGACACTGTTGTATCGACAGTTATGAGCAACCTAGGCTTTTATAAAGCTTTGGAGGCAAATGGACTAAAAAGCGTTCAAACCGCTGTCGGCGATCGCTATGTTGTCGAAGCGATGAAGAAAAACAACTACAATTTAGGTGGAGAGCAATCCGGACATATTATTTTTCTTGACTACAATACGACGGGTGACGGTCTTTTAACAGCGATTCAGCTTGTCAACATAATGAAGACAAAAGGCAAAAAGCTCTCTGAACTTGCGAGTGAAATGAAAAAATTCCCGCAGCTTTTAATCAATGTAAAGGTGCAGGACAAGCAGGCTGTCATGGAAAATGAAAAAGTAAAAGCTGTTATAGAAGAAGTAGAAAAAGAAATGAACGGAAATGGAAGAATTCTCGTACGTCCTTCCGGAACAGAACCGCTCGTTCGTGTAATGGCCGAAGCGCCGACGGAAGATGAATGCCAGCGGTACGTGAAAAAAATTGTGGAAGTTATCAAAGCGGAAATGGGCGTTGAATGATGAAGAGACGGGGGCTGTCCGGTAAGTCTCTAAAATAAATAAGTGGAGAAAAACAATGCGTTTTTCTCCACTTGCTTTTATTTTTCGATTTTTATCTGAAAGTAGCTGGCGGATGCCGGTTACTTTCAGGAGGTTGTGGGGAGGCAAGCTCCCTTTCTTTATTGAATATTCATTGTATCGAGGAAACGCTTGAAATCATATAATACAATATGGAAAGACAGAAATGAATTGACGAACTGCTTTTCCATATTGTAATATATAAATTGTTTTAGCACATTCTAGAATAGAAAGGTGGGCAGTTAGAAAATTTTTTATTGTAAAGCGCCTGGACTAAGCAGGAGCGGACATCTGCTTAGTTGACGAGGAGGAGGTTTATCGAAGTTTCGGCGGATGCCTCCCGGTTGCCTTCCCGTACAGCCGTAAAGTCACGTCTTAAAACAAAGAGGCGACTCTTTGCACAAAAAGACTGTGACATAACGGGATACATTTTACAAAACATGTGTGAGGGGACAGAGAAGCTTTGATGGCTGGAAAGAGATCTGTCCCCAGTTGTTCAGGCTTCTTTTGTCCCCTTTAAATGGGGAGGAAACTAAAGACTATGTGCGGAATTGTAGGATATATCGGACAACAAGACTGCAAGGAAATTTTATTGCGCGGTTTGGAAAAATTAGAATACAGAGGCTACGACTCTGCAGGTATTGCAGTATTAAACGGAGAAGGAACATATGTATTTAAAGAAAAAGGACGCATTGCGGAGCTTCGTGAAGGTGTGGACAGAAGTGTTTCAGCTTCCATCGGAATTGGCCATACACGGTGGGCTACTCATGGAGCGCCTAGCAAAGAAAATGCGCATCCTCACCAAAGTGCATCCAAACGCTTTACACTTGTGCATAACGGTGTCATTGAAAACTATTTGCAAGTAAAGCGTGAGTATTTACAAAATGTTGAATTAAAAAGTGAAACGGATACGGAAGTTATTGTTCAAACAATTGAACAATTTGTCAACAAAGGTTTAAGTGTCGAAGAAGCATTTCGCCAAACATTATCCTTGTTGAAGGGATCTTATGCGATCGCTCTATTAGATGAAAATGACCGAGACGTGATCTATGTTGCGAAAAACAAAAGCCCTCTTCTTGTGGGACTTGGCGGAGACTTTAATGTTGTTGCTTCAGACGCCATGGCAATGCTGCAAGTAACAAATCAATTTGTCGAATTAATGGATAAAGAAATCGTTATTGTCACCCGTGATCAAGTGACAATCAAAAATTTAAACGGGGACGTAATAGAACGCGCTCCATATACTGCTGAACTTGATGCAAGCGACATTGAAAAAGGAACATACCCTCACTACATGTTGAAAGAAATTGATGAACAACCGCTTGTTATACGTAAAATTATTCAAAAATATCAAGACGAACACGATCAATTAAAAATTGATCAAGAAATTGTTCAAGCTGTTCATGAAGCGGACCGCATTTATATTATAGCGTGCGGAACGAGCTATCACGCAGGGCTTGTAGGAAAGCAATTAATCGAAAAATGGGCAAAAGTACCGACAGAAGTGCACGTTGCCAGTGAATTTTCATACAATATGCCGCTTTTATCAAATAATCCGCTGTTTATTTTCATTTCACAAAGCGGAGAAACGGCAGACAGCCGTGCAGTGCTTGTTCAAGTGAAGGAGCTTGGACATAAAGCATTAACTATAACAAATGTTCCGGGTTCAACTCTTTCCCGTGAGGCGGACTATACGCTGCTGCTTCATGCCGGACCTGAAATTGCGGTTGCGTCTACAAAAGCATATACAGCACAAATTGCGGTTCTTGCCATTTTAGCAGCTGTTGCAGCTGAAACAAAAGGAATCAAG
Source organism: Aeribacillus sp. FSL K6-2833 (assembly GCF_037965815.1). Lineage (GTDB taxonomy): Bacteria > Bacillota > Bacilli > Bacillales > Aeribacillaceae > Aeribacillus > Aeribacillus composti. The sequence continues at coordinate 205,118 of NZ_CP150189.1, forward strand.
CTTGATTTTAACCTATTGCAAGAACTTGCCATTATTTCGAATGCAATGGAAACACTATGCGGCCAAAAGGATGAAATGGAACAAATTGCCCGAGACTATCTTTTGACAGCTCGAAACTGCTTCTTTATCGGCCGTGCCGTTGACTATTACGTCTGCTTAGAAGGCGCGCTCAAATTAAAAGAAATTTCCTACATTCAAGCGGAAGGATTTGCCGGCGGCGAGTTAAAGCATGGAACCATTGCGTTAATTGAGAACGGAACACCGGTCATTGCTTTATCAACCCAAGAGCATGTAAACTTAAGCATTCGCGGAAATGTAAAAGAAGTTGTTGCCCGCGGTGCATATCCATGCGTTATTTCCATGAAAGGACTTGAAGAAGACGATGACCGTTTCATCTTGCCAAAAGTTCATGAAGATCTAACACCGCTTGTTGCCGTCATTCCAATGCAGCTCATTGCATACTACGCTGCTCTTCACCGCGGCTGCGACGTCGACAAACCACGCAACCTAGCCAAAAGCGTAACAGTCGAATAAAGCAATTGGGCAGTGGATATGTGGCTTTGAATAAAGTCATACCGTTTATAAAAAATTGCACAGTTTTACCCCTTTAGATTATGATTGTCTAAAGGGGTGTTTTTATGTCCAAAAGAAGAACATTTAAAGCTGATTAAAGTAGATCGTGGCTCAAGTATAGGTTTTGATATTGGCATTGGTTAAACATTCAAGACGACCTTTACTAGATCGCTCTGCTCGTTTAAAGGGAATTAAAACGAATAACAGCACAGATTTAGAACGAAACCACTTTTATTTAACTGAATATTCTGATTTTCATCATTGATATTGGAGAACAGTTTCCTTTATTGCCGTTGGAAGAAACAATTGTCATTTCCAATTGTAGTGCCCGGATTAAGCGATAAACCGTTTCCCATCCAGTAATTCCGTCTTCAGTCACTTCATTAAAACCAGCTCTACCGCCATAGGTTTTATTCAGTCATCTTTGAACCTCTAAAACTCTTTCATCCATTCTCCTTTTCTCCTTTCTTTTCTATTAACTTACAATTCAATCTTATTTTGTTTAGAAAAGAGAAAAATATAGTAAAAATCTTTAAAAAGTCAGGAAAAAGTAAACAATTCATTTAATCTTTTTTACGGTGATTTATAAAATTTTTGTAAAGTTATTATTAGCTCAAAAAGTTTAGTTTGTTTTCTGCAAGAAAAAAATACAGAGTGTTGCAGTATATCTTTATCAAAATTTTGAATAAATATACATATATGTATGTGATCTATCCATCAAGGGCTTGACATGGATTCTCTAACGAGAAGCGTGCTTAAATGAAATGTCAGAGAAACAACGTGAAATGTTGATTTATAGGGTGATAACTTAAAGAAGGATTTTAGGAATAGTGGAACATATAAAAGATTGATCAAAGATGCAAATATCGAGTATAAGTAAGCAATCCGAAGATTTTTCCGAGGCTTTTCCGTCAGACTTTCTTTTTCTTCTGCCTAAAATCTCTATAATCCCTTTACCGATGAGATCTCAGACTTTCTTGGTCTTTTTCCTGTGTTGTTTCTCACGGTATAGAATCGAAATTTGAAAATAAGTATTGCAAAAGAATGTTGAGACTTAAGGATCTAGATGTAACTAACGTTTAAATCCCTCATTTCAAAAGTGGAACGAATACTTCTTCTATTAATTATTCATGTAAGGTTTCAATTCCTCATAGTTAAGATAAAAACGCTCATTTTTAGTTAGTTGTGTATCGAATCTTACTGGCTTCAATTCCTCATAGTTAAGATAAAAACCGATATGCGGTGATTTTCCTGATCCGTTTCCAAATGAGCTTCAATTCCTCATAGTTAAGATAAAAACCTGTCCGCATTTTATCCAATTTTTTTGGCTTCAACGGCTTCAATTCCTCATAGTTAAGATAAAAACGATTGAGGAACCGCAAATAGTTGATGGAAATCATACTAAGCTTCAATTCCTCATAGTTAAGATAAAAACCCCAAAAAACGTTGTTAAATAAGCATTTCATTTTTAATGCTTGACTGGTTATTTTTATTTTAACGAAAGGAGGAAATTTTATCAAATCTTTGATTTGCTTGGGCTCAATGAAGATTTAAAAGAGTCGTCGATCCCCGGGGATTTTTGCACGATTGGGGGTCGACGACTCTTTTTTATTTCCGTTTAAAACAGATTTCAAAGTTTGCCTGCCGACAATGAAATCCATGTTGTATCAACCATTTTACCTGACCCATCTGTTTTAATAAAGTAAACATCCGGCTCATTTTATATTCTAGGTTTATCCTTCTCATTCTTTGAAGCAAGAGTGAGACCATATTTTTAACGTTTCATTCTGGAAAAATTGGTTTAGGTCCATTCGATCGGTTCCTACGATCTAAAATAAGAACATGATCTGAAAAATGATTGGTAGTTTTTACTTAAAATTCCCTTTTTTTCTTCCTGTTTACCAAAAGTTTCATATTTTCTCTTATAATGAAACAGAAAGCTGTTCCATATGTTGGAATCCATTTCGTTTCAATCGGAGGCATGAAGGCAGTGGATGTCAAGTATATCCCTTCTGAATGGGAAAAGACGAAGAAAGGTATTGGCGATCTGGTCGGTCTCGGTGTATGGGGCAAAGGCATGATTGATAAATTAAAAGATCTAAACGATCTTCTCGAAGACGTTCAAGCAGACATCGCCAAATATGACACAGATGGTGTCATCTCTTTCACCCACACAGACCGAAAAAAACAATATCAACAATTATATGAAGATTATCTCGTCTTGCACCGCTTTAGCAGCCGTGTCGGAGAGATTGTTGACCGCACCATCGATGATCCGTTTTATCAAGAGATCGATGCTTTTGTGGAAGCGATGCGCAACTTATCCATATCAAAGATCAAAACGAAAAATCACATTGGCGCCAAAAAAACGGTCGTCGCTCCCGGAGCATACGGCACGCAACAAACAATCGACGTGCCGAAAGCGGAAGTTGGACTAGAAGATCTGTTCAGTGGCAGCAACTACTATGCTAAGTTGGTAGAACGGGAATACGCTTCATGGAAAGAACTGAACCCTAAAGCAAATTTTTCGAAACAAGAATATATACAGAAAGCATTGAATTCCCAAGCTTTCCAGTATGAATCGATCAAAGACGGGCAGATGAACAAAGAGTTTTGGGGACAAATAACGGCACTGACTGTCATAGTAGGCACTTCTTTCATTTGTCCGCCAGCAGGGATGGCATTGGGGGCAGCTTATGGTACACTAGAATTAAGTTCAGCCGTTTCCGGAAAAGACTGGATTTCAGGGAGAGAGTTGAAAACAGACGAACGAGTATTTCGTGGTGTCCTTTCTCCACTGGATATCGTCCCTGGTGTAAAGGGGCTTTCTAAATTCAGCAGCGCCGCCCGGTTCGCACCTCTTCTAGAAGCAATGGATCCCAAGCTATTTACAAGCTTGAAAGCTGGATTGCACCAGAAATCACAACGTGCCTGCGACCTGGTTGTCCATGCGGAAAACAGCATATTGGCCCGCATCAGGAGTGCCAAGGCATGGACGAAAGAAATGCCGCAGCATTTAAAAACCGGTGCGAGAAAAGGTTCGTTGCAAGTCGGTCGGTTCGTAGACAACGCCGCAACAAACTTAAGACACCTCCTGCCAAGCCGGCAAATGGGATTGGCCATAGAAGGGGTTGGGAATGTTAAGGTTCCGGTGGAGAATAAGATTCAAGCTTGGTTAAGTAAGATGGATGGGATAAATGTAGGCGGAAGTAAAGCAGGCAACGATGGCGTTGAACTTGGAACTAAGGGTACGGGAAATGTTGCGCATAATGCAACACAATATGCTAAATTAAAAACCCATTATAAGCAATGGGAGAAGTATGGAAAGGCCGGAATAAGAGAACTACCAGATGGAAGGATTAGATATTACGGTAAGATAACTCCCGCTTCAAAACCAGGTGAAATGGCAGGCCGAAGAGTAGTTAGAGAATGGAACCCTACTACTGGTCAAAAGAGAACATGGCATGAGACTGTAGACCATAATGGTAGGATTAGACAAGTTAGACCAGATACCAAATTTACTGGTGGTGTCAAGGTTCACTATCGTTTTGATAGCAATGGGAATTATATTGGAAAGTGGTGAAAAAATGAGTCAACCAACAAGAGAAGAAATAATTGATAAATTAAAAATGATTTTACTAGGAAAGCTAACACGAGAAGAAGTAGCAGATTGGGCTTCAGAATATGTGATGCAGGATGAGCCAAATATATCAGATGAAACTGTTTGGGAACTTTTACAAATTGTTTCCGGAGTTGATTTAAAAGATAGTCCAGATGAATATCTACATGTAGAACAAGACATTATAGATTGGATAAACAAGTATAGCAATTAAAAAAGTGTTAAATAACCTCGATTGGCTATAAGCCTTTCGAGGTTTTTTATTAGTTATAGTTAACCAAATATTAACTTCAGAGCCCATGATGGTTCTACCTACATGGAGTTTGGCAGATATGCATGGTAAAGCGACTAAACCATTAATACCCTTCGAGTACACTTTAAAACACGTGAGAACGCATTCTCGTGGCGAGAAAGTGGGGGTAAGCTTTTAACTGGTTGTGACAATAATAAACTGTCAAATTATTATTGTATTGTATTTTCACTAGAGACGGTCGTATAATACTCGTCATTGTTAACAAGCGTTACATAAATTGTAATTTTCGTAACGGGGGGATGTAACATTGAATGTTGTCGGGTATATACGAGTCTCGACACAGGGGCAAGCAAAAGATGGATATAGCTTGAAATACCAAGAGGAGGAAATACAAGCGTATTGCGAAAAACATGGTTGGAATTTGATACATATATTTAGAGATGAAGGAATCAGCGGGGCAAAAATTAATGAAGAAGCGTTGGAAGTGGACAGGGTGGGCTTACAAGAGATGTTAGCCCACCTTTCTTCTCTCCAAATTAAGTATGTCGTGGTGTTAAACACAAGTCGGTTGTGGCGCTCTGACATGGTGAGAGTGTTGATTCATCGAGAGTTACAGAAGTATGGGGTGGATATTAAAAGTATTGAACAGCCAAATTACAGTATCTACAAAAAAGACCCAAGTGATGTATTAGTCAATGGACTAATGGAGTTATTAGACCAATATCAGCGATTGGAAATTGCTTTAAAACTAAAGAAAGGTCGGCATAAAAAAGCAAAAGAAGGAGGATATGCCGGAGGAAGAGCGACTTTTGGTTATAGGAAGTTAAGGGGAGAAAAAGAGTTAAGAGTCGACGAGGATAAAGCCAAAGCCGTACAACGAGTGTTTGAGTTAAGAGAGCAACATCCTACATGGTCTTTTACTCGAATTGCTGATGTGTTAAACAAGGAAGGGCATTTGACGACACAAGGTAAGCCCTTTACCAAAGTACAAGTGAAACGGATTTTAGACCGAAAGGACTTTTATAAAGGGATATATACCTATGGAAGCATACAGGCGAAAGGGAAACACCAAGCCATTCTTTAAAGCGGTCACTTAAAAAATACATGAAATTTCTTATATATCCGTATAGATGATACATCCATGGACAGGCTGATGTACCAATGCGCATCTAAAATGGTGAACGCTCGAACTAAGGTTGCCGCCATGGGAGTCATCATCAAACTCAATGGATTGGGGAGGATGTATGCATCACAAACAACGGCATATTTACGTGGGGATTGATTTACATAAACACCATCATACGGCGGTTATCATCAACTGTTGGCATGAAAGATTAGGAGAGATTCAATTTGAAAATAAGCCCGCGGCTTTTACGGATTTTTTCATCAAGGTTCGTCAATTAGTACCTGAGAATATGACACTGGTCTTCGGTTTAGAGGACGTTGGTGGATACGGACGAGCATTGGCAACGTTTTTAGTTGATCATGGGCAAATGGTAAAAGAAGTGAATCCCGCTTTGTCTTATGCCGAACGTAATAGTTATCCTACGATGCAAAAAAGCGATAGCTGGGATGCGGAATGTGTAGCGAGAGTTCTTGTAAACAAACTAGATTTTTTGCCGGATGCAGAGCCAAAGGATGTATATTGGTCTATTAAACAGCTAGTCACAAGAAGAAACGCCCTTGTGAAAGCCCAAGGGGCGCTGAAAAACCAGCTTCATGTACAATTAAGCCATCATTACCCCAGCTATAAGAAATTTTTTGCGGAAGTAGACGGAAAAACAGCATTAGCATTTTGGGAAAGATATCCGTCACCATCGTGTTTAGAGGAAGTAAGGATAGATGAGCTTACTGCTTTTTTACAAGCTGTTAGCCACAACACTTGTTCAAGAAAGAAAGCAAAAGAAATACTAGAACTTGTGAAAACAGATGGAACGACCACCAAACAATACCAAGAAACACGGGATTTCCTCGTGCAAAGCATGGTGAGAGATTTGCGCTTTAAAAAGCAGGAAATGGCATTGGTCGAAGGAGAACTAAGAAAATTAATGAAATTACTCGATTACCAACTGGAGACAATGCCGGGGATTGATGTAGTGACAGCATCCGCCTTGGTTGCCGAGATTGGAGATATTCAGCGTTTTCCAAATGCCAATAAACTTGCTCGTTATGCGGGAATTGCGCCTGTGCATTTTGGCTCTGGAGGAAAAGGAAAAGACCACAAAAGCAAACAAGGCAATCGAACGTTACATGCGTTATTTTATCAATTAGCGATACAACAAATACAAGTGGCAAAAGAAAGTAAAAAGCCAAGAAATCCTATATTTTATGAATACTACCAACGCAAGCGAAAGGAAGGCAAAACAAAAGGACAAGCGTTGGTTTGTATCATGAGAAGGCTGGTAAATATTATTTATGGCATGATGAAGCATAAAACGGCTTATCAATTGCCGAATATAACAGAGCGAAAGGTAATTTAATAGGTGGTCTTTTTTTATAATAGCTTTTAAGATTACTACATAGGGTACGGGTAATACTTCTAAAAAGGTAAGCTATGGAGAGCATTATACAAAAGTTGATGGTAAGAAAGCATTGAAACCTAATATTGAATATACAACCAAAGAAGGTTACCATTATAAAACTGATGGTAATGGAAGAATATCAAGTGTAGAAGCTAAGTTGCAACTTGGTAAAGCTGACCGGAATCCGTATGCACAAAGGACAGTTGGTAGGGAAGATAGATTATCAAATGATGATGGAGGACATTTGATAGCTAGTATTTTCAAAGGTTCAGGTGAAATTGACAATCTAGTACCGATGAATGCTAAATTAAATAGGAGTGAGTATAAATCGTTAGAAAACGCATGGAAAAAGGCGTTACAAGAAGGTAAAGAAGTAATAATTAATGTGAAACCCATATATGAGGGAAATTCAGTTAGACCAAGTGAATTTAAAATCAATTACACTATAGATGGAAAAAAATATTCAGATAGATTAACAAATTATACAGGAGGTAATTAAGTTGGAAACTAAAAAAATGGAGCAAATATATCAAAAAATTGCGAACACATTAGTTAAGATGATTCCAGAAGATTGGAGTAAGATTTATTTGTATGCTGAGTTAAGAGAAGGTTATAAAAAAGTTTTTTTCTACTATTATCCTGAAAATGGAGTGAAACCAGTGTATAGTCTTGACATAAATGATTTATTTTATGTCAATGAAGAAGAGTATGATGGGTTAGAAAATGATTTGTATAACTGTTTTTCTAAGTTACGTGAAGAATTTATAGAACAAGACCAAGAACCGTGGACAAACCTAACTTTCATTTTAGATAACACAGGTAAAATGAAGATAAATTATGGATATGAGGATATTTCTCACCTTTCTCCTGTAGAAAAACAAGAAAAATGGGAAGCTGAATATTTAAAGTAGAGCATTCTACTAATATGAAGTTTGAAATGCTTAGTTGAATAAGCATTTCAAACTTTTTTAAGGTATGCAATCTAAAAAGAAAGTTTTTAAATTGGGCAGAATGATGCCCCTTTAAAAGTCAAAAACTCATGAAGGCTGTACCATCATAGAGTTTTGTTTTAATACTAGGGTAAGATAATAAGAACGAGAATTAGGCGAGATGACATTTTTTAGACAGGAATTGTTATGACATTGCATAAGCAACAAATGAACGAGAGCGAACAAGTTCGAGGGTTTAAACATAACACTTGTCAAGAAATAAAAAAGATGTCATACTGTCGATATAGAGTACATTAAACTTAAAACCTTAAAGAGATTGATAAATTTAGATAACGAATAAACTTAAAGCACTTGATTGCCTATTACAGGCGACAAGTGCTTTTTGCATTTTCGTATGAAATGTTTAAAAACGTCATATTTGAATTAAAAACTTATGAAGGCTGTACCATCATGGAGTTTTGTTTTAATACTTAGGTAGGGTGAGAAAAACGAGAAATAGACGAGATGACATTTTACATAGGAGAGATAGTTATGACATGGCATAGCTAACAAACTAACGAGAATGACAAAGCTCGTGGCGATAAACAAGGGGGAACGTAAAAAGGTGTTCGAAGACAGCGCTGGCCAATAAATTTTGGGTTGTATTTTTAATTGAGACGGTCGTATAATACTCGCTATTCGTTTAAAAAGCGTTACACAAATTAAAATTTATGTAACGGGAGGGTGAAAAGTTGAACGTTGTCGGGTATATACGAGTCTCTACACAAGGGCAAGCGAAAGACGGATACAGTTTAAAATATCAAGAAGAGGAAATCAAAGCATACTGTGAAGAGAATAGCTTGAACTTGGTACATATTTTTAGAGATGAAGGAATCAGTGGCGCAAAACTAAACGAAGAAGCACTAGAAATCGATAGGGTGAGCTTACAGGAGATGTTGGCTCATCTTGCGTCTACACAAATACAGTATGTGGTAGTGCTAAACACAAGTCGATTTGGCGGTCAGATATTGTAAAAGTACTGATTCAACGAGAACTGAAAAAATATGGTTGTGATATTAAAAGCATTGAACAGCCGTTTTACAGTATTCATAAAAAAGCCCCAAATGATTTCTTAGTAAATGGTTTGATGGAATTGTTAGACCAATATCAACGGCTTGAAATAGCACTCAAACTAACGAAAGGAAGAAATAAAAAAGCAAGGGAAGGAGGATATGCAGGAGGTCGGGTAACATTTGGTTACACTAAGCAAAAAGGCGAAAAGGAACTCAAGATACATAATGTTCAAGCAGAAGCAGTGAAATGAGTATTTGAGCTTAAGTAAAGATATAAGCATTGGTCTTTGTCTAGACTGGCAGAAGCATTAAATGACGAAGGTTATCGAACAACAAAAGGTAAACGATTTACGAAAGTACAAGTGAAACGGATTTTAGATCGAGAAAGATTTTATCAAGGGATTTACACATACGGACAAATACAAGCAAATGGTAAACATCAAGCAATAATTTAACAAATGAATTTAAAAAAAGTGCACATTTTCTTATAGGTTACCATGTAACGTTGAAAATGGATAGGCTTTCGTACCAATGCGCACCAGAAGGTGAACGCTCGAACTAAGGTTGCCGGCATTTTCATCTAATGATTGACAACTGAATCGGAGGATGAGCGATGCACAAAAAGCAGAGGTACTTGTATGTGGGTGTTGACTTACATAAACAGCATCACACGGCTGTCATCATGAACTGTTGGCAGGAGAAGCTTAGGGAAATACAGATTGAAAACAAGCCATCTGCTTTCTCTACGTTTTTATTAGAAGTGAATCAGCTCGCTGGTGAACAGTTAACACCTGTGTTTGGATTAGAAGATGTGGGAGGATATGGTCGAGCATTAGCGAAATATTTAATGGATCATGAACAAATCGTGAAAGAAGTGAATCCGGCTTTGTCGTTCGCCGAACGGAAAAGTCACATGACGACACAAAAAAGTGATAGCTGGGATGCAGAATGTGTGGCACGCATACTCGTCAACAAACTAGACCATTTACCAGATGCAAAACCGAATGACTTATATTGGTCAATACAGCAATTGGTGACAAGAAGAAATGCATTAGTCAAAGCACAAAGTGCTTTAAAAAATCAACTGCACATTCAATTGAGTTACCACTATCCAAGCTACAAAAAGTTTTTCTCAGAGGTGGATGGAAAAACGGCATTAGCATTTTGGGAACGATACCCGTCACCTTCATGTTTAGACGGAGTAAGTGTGAAACAGTTGACATGCTTTTTATTAGATGTCAGTCATAATACATGTTCAGTAAACAAAGCAAACGAAATACTAAAGCTTGTGAAAGAAGATGGACATACAATGAAAGAACATCAAGATACACGAGACTTTCTCGTGAGAAACATCGTGCAAGAGATTTCGTTTATAAAGCAGGGAATCGGCAAGGTGGAAAGAAAATTAAAAGAGTTAATGAGTTTACTAGATTTTCAATTAGAAACGATGCCGGGCATCGACCTCGTCACAGCATCTGGATTTATAGCAGAAATAGGTGACATCAGACGCTTTCCCAATGCTAACAAATTAGCACGATTTGCGGGGATTGCACCTGTTTACTTTGGTTCTGGTGGGAAAGGTAAGGAACAAAAAAGCAAACAGGGAAATCGGACGCTACACACTTTATTTTACAATCTAGCCGTACAGCAAGTACAAGTGGCAAAAGGAAGTAAATTGAAGAGGAACCCTGTGTTCCATGCTTACTACCAACGCAAGCTTAAAGAAGGGAAAACAAAGGGACAAGCATTGGTGTGTATCATGAGAAGACTTGTGAATATTATCTACAGCATGATGAAGCACAAAACAGCTTATCAAATGCCAAAAATGAAAGGGAATGAAGTAGTTTAATAAGGGTTTAGATAGGTTGTTTTTTATTTTTAACTTTTAAGATTACAACATAGGGTACGGGTAATGTTAGACCGTATGATGTCGTACCGTATCGTCCAAGCATGCACCACTAGAAAATCACCATGGTATATTAGATGTCTGGGCTAAGCATAATGTACCAAACTATGTAAGTAGAGGTGCTGATACCCCTACAGTTGCTTTGACAAAAGCACAACATGATGTCACAAAAGCAGTATATAGACAATGGTTATACGAAAAAACCGGTAAAAACGTTGGAGGAAAAGTAGATTGGAAAACAGTTTCGCCGAGAGAAATGCAACAATTAACAGAGAGAATGTTCGATGCTGCTGGTGTTCCCCAGTCTGCTAGAAGAGGGTATTATCGTGCATTTCATCAATATATTTATCGGGAGTAGTGAAGAAAAATGAGGATTGAGAATTTAATTAATAAAATAAAAAGTTTAGGGGATTGTGTAGTTTATCCTCCAGCTGGTATTCCAAATGTGAGTACATCGCATATTTTACCTGATGATGTGTATAAGTTTTATGAGTTATGTGGGGGGGCGCTTTTATTTGAAAAGGCTGATTATTCCATTTTAATAGTCCCTCCTCAGGATTTTCAGTTAGCTAACCCTATTATTGTAGGGGAGTTATGTGAAGAAGATATTTCATCCGATTGGTATATCTGTGCAACGGATAGAAATGGAGAGTACATTACGATTGATTTGAATCCGGGTAGGCTCGGTAGGTGCTATGACAGCTTTTATGATAGGCATGGGGTGGTAGGAGAGTGTTCTATTATAGCGACTTCTTTTACCGATTTATTAGAACGATTGATAGAAAATAGAGGTAGACATTGGTACTGGCTACAAGAAGATTTTATACCGTTAGGTGATGCTTACGATGATTTTTAAAGCCATTTTTGAGAAAGGATGCTTCTCAGGATTCCTCCCCGGATTTAAAAAATTATATAAGGTATTTAACAATAAATTGAAAACCTTGACTGGCTATATGCCTTTCAAGGTTCTTTTTATTATTAATGGTTTCACTTAACAAGCAGGAAATGGCATTGGTCGAAGGAGAACTAAGAAAATTAATGAAATTACTCGATTACCAACTGGAGACAATGCCGGGGATTGATGTAGTGACAGCATCCGCCTTGGTTGCCGAGATTGGAGATATTCAGCGTTTTCCAAATGCCAATAAACTTGCTCGTTATGCGGGAATTGCGCCTGTACATTTTAGCTCTGGAGGAAAAGGAAAAGACCACAAAAGCAAACAAGGCAATCGAACGTTACATGCGTTATTTTATCAATTAGCGATACAACAAATACAAGTGGCAAAAGAAAGTAAAAAGCCAAGAAATCCTGTATTTTATGAATACTACCAACGCAAGCGAAAGGAAGGCAAAACAAAAGGACAAGCGTTGGTTTGTATCATGAGAAGGCTTGTGAACGTTATATATGGCATGATGAAGAATAAAACGGCTTATCAATTGCCGAATATAACAGAGCGAAAGGTAATTTAATAGGTGGTCTTTTTTTATAATAGCTTTTAAGATTACTACATAGGGTACGGGTAAAGTTAAGCTATTGCCTTCTTCTAAAGTACATGATGCAATAGGGAAACTTAACAGTAATCAGATAAAGCATATTATAAATGGAAGTAAAAAATCTAATCATCAATGGGAAAAACTTGTGCCTGATAAGAATTGGGGGAAAATAAAAGAAATTATCATCGATGTAATGCATAATGGTGCAGATATACCTTATAAATCTGTTTCTTCTAGAGTTAAAATGGTTAATGGACAATTGGTACAGGTGACATTCAAAAAACTACCTGATGGAACAATAAGAATATCTGATGCGTGGGTGAAATAACTATGAAGGAAAAGATAAAGCAATTAATAACATCGGGTGATTTTCAAAAAGCAAAAGAATATATTGAGAATGAAGATAGAAATACTTTAGAGCAAGTTGTTCTTGAATTAGGATTTGATGAAGAGAGTATAAGTGCTTATTCATTTGTCTGTTATTTGATAAATAATAATGAGACTGCATATTATCATTACTTAGCTTCAGAGTTATTAAGTACTGCATTGTGCCATTTACCAGACGCTTACGCAAGTGCATTATACCATGCTAAAAGAGCAGTTGAATTAAGCCCTGAAGATGTTAGCTTGAAAGAACATTTGTTGTTATTCCATGACATTCCAGAAAAGTTAATTAGTAAAGAAGAAGCTAAAGCAATTGCTCAAGAAATATTAAAGATAATGCCAAATAGCGAAGCTGCAAAAAATGTGTTACACAATGCATAAATTTAAAGACCTTGAAAGAGTATTAAAAAGCCAAAATATAAAAATCAAGTTGCTCAGCGTGGATGGACTAAAGAAAGTATAGCTAAAACAATAAACAATCCATACAAAACTGCTAAATCGGTAAACAAATATACAGGAAACTCAGTAACTGTATACTATAAAGATAAGATACACTATGTTGCAGTAGATGATGGTACAGGGAAAGTAATACAGGTTTCGGATTTAAATAAATCAAATTGGGTATTTGACCCTACGTTTTCTAAATAGGAGGTGATTTCATGATAATAAAAAAAGAAGGCAAAATTAACGAGATAGTCTATGAATATACAACATATCACAGCGGAAAATATAGGCTTTATCCAACAATTACAGATTTAAAAATTATTTTAGAAAAAATAATTGAATCCAATTCAACGACAGAATATTTAAGAATTAATCCATTTTATATTAATGAAAAGGCAAATATGCAGATTGAATTCGATGAATATATGTTTTATTTGGAATGTAGGGAACAGTTCGATGAGAAAGAACTGAAAGAACATATTTTAGATTGCCTGGATGCACATTATCCAAGTGTGTCTACTGAGCAATTTGAGATGGGGAAAATACTATATCCACTATGTCAACACAATGATGTAGAGAGTTTTAAGCTATCATTAGAAAAATATCGTGATTATTTAGATACGCTTTTACCGAGGTTATTTGATATTGCTAAAAGAAAAATGCAATTAAAAGACGAAGATTTAGCTTTTGGATATTTTTGTTTTGAAGTTCATAGTGAATAAGAATCGAACCTTGATTGGCTTTATGCCTTTCAAGGTTTTTATTTTAAAACTAACAGATGTATCAAATAATAAAGTGCAATTACGAGAAAATTTATATATCGTTTTTACCAACATTTTAATTCAGACTTCATAATGGTTCCGCCTACTATGAGTTTGGCTGTGATGCATGGTGAAACTATTAACAACACTAATACCCTTCGCGAGTATGCTTTGAAACACGTGCGAACGCATTCTCGCGGCGAGAAAGAGGGTATAAACTTTTAACTGACTGTGACGATACTAAACGGACACATTATTTTTATTATATTGTACTTTCTACCCAAGTTGAAAAACGATTAAGTGATTTGCCGAGAGGTACTAAACAAACTGTTATTATCGATATACGGGGACAAAACGTATCGGAAGAAATACTAGATGATTTGTATGATAGAATAATGAAAAAAACAAATGGTAAAGTAAATATTAGATTTAAAACTAATGAGTGAGGTGACAGAATTGGCTGTAGGTTTGAAAGTAAAATATTACTGGTATCCAATTGGTCATGGTGATTTTTTACATTCGTTTTTTTCAACAGTAAGCTATCATTTAGAGCCAAATGGTTGGGGAACAAAGTATCCTCTTTTATTAAACAAACTATATAATGGTAAACTTGAGTATAAATATATTAAAGATGTTATTAAAGAAATAGATGAAATTCAAGAAAGTTTGAAAAATTACAGTCCATCACAAGTCGTTTGGGATATCGAAGACCTTTCAAAAACACCTCCATGGGGAGATAATATAAGTGATGAAATTACAGACTTATCTAACTATTTTGTTACAAGTGATGGGGAAGATTTAATAACTATTTTACAAAAAGCATTAAATAAAGCTTTAAAAATAAAGTCAGACATTGAAATAGAAAGTATTTAAGAAAGTTTAAACTATGATTTTTGATAACCTTGAAAGGCTATAAGCCTTTCAAGGTTTTTTATTTTAAGGCTGATTATCTAAACGATACACTCGTTCAAGAAGCAATGAGAAGACCTTCTCGCCAGCGTTCCGTCTGTCCAATGGCAGCCGGCCTTGGCAGGAGTCGGCCGGCGCCCCGCATGTGGATGAGCAAAGCTAAGGAAGAAGTAAAAGAAACTACGATGAACATGGTTGGCAAAATTGGGGATGGTTGGGAAGGGTAAGGGAAAAGCTAATTTTGTAAATATAGCTAGTAAAAAACGAACAAAGCATATACTTTACGGAGATAAAACAGGTGGTGGGCATTTATGCCTGGAACTGGAAACCCTAAAAACTGGAGTGCGGAAAGAGTAATGCACAATGTATCAGATATAGCTACCGACCCTACACTAAAATGGAAGAGGGGAGAGTTGTTAAGAGTGTCCAAAGATATGAGGTTATAGGAATTAGGGATGGAATTAAAATAAAGGTAATTACAGATGGAAAAGATATAATAACTGCATTCCCTATTAAATAACTAATTTTAGGAGGGCGATTTTATGAATTTAAATATTCTTTTAAAAGAAATAGTAAGAAATATTACTAATCTTCCATTGAAAGATGAAAAAGACATTTTAGAGTTTATAGAACATGAAGAGTGGGGATTAGCTCGGATTAGCTCTAGAAACAATATGCAGTGTAATTGAACAAGAGGATATCACTATTGATAAAGATATTTTTAGCAAAATCGAAGAAGCTGGAATATACATGGAAATGGACAAATCACTTTGGGAAGGAATAAGTAAACAAATTAGGTAAATATGCTTGTCTTTAGAGAAAAGTATATTTCTAGTCATAACATCATTTTGCTTTAAGAAGCAAGAAATCAAAAAAGTGGATAAAGAGTTAAAAGCACTTATCAAGCCATTAGGGATGCAGCTTGAAACGATGCCAGGCATTAATACGGTGACCGCATCCGCTTTCATTGCAGAAATCGGGGATATTCATCGTTTCTTTCATTCTGACAAACTCGCAAGATACGCAGGTATAGCCCCTGTCAGAATGGGTTCGGGCGGCAAGGAAACAGGAAATTATACACTATCTTTTATAACTTGGCTGTTCAAAAAATACATATTTGTAAAGGCAGTAAAACTCCTCGAAATCCTGTGTTTTACGAGTATTATCAGAAAAAGCTAGCAGAAGGTAAAACCAAACAACAAGCGCTTATTTGCATTATGAGAGGACTTGTCAATATTATCTATGGTATGATGAAACACAAGACCGCTTATATCATGCCTGAACGGAAAGTCAGTTGATATAATGGGTGGTGGTTAGTGAAACTGCCACCCGTTTATAAAATACATTTTTATAATTTCCTAAGGGTACGGGTAAAACTGTTAAGCTACCAAGCCAAGGGACGGTGGACGCAGGCGTTCCGGGAGCACCAAAAGTAGATGCTGGTAAGCAAGGAAAGCATGTTTTAGGTCATCCTGATAGTATGCCTGGTAAGAAAACTCAATGGGCAGAAGGAGAAGATGGAGTTAAATTGACTCAAGAAGCATGGGTAAAGGGAACTGTAGTTAAGCCAGATGGTAGTGTTAAAATTTATGACTTTCACAAACCAATTGGGGTGAATGGAGAAACTAGAGTAAAAGTTCATATGGATAAAAAAAGAAACATCCATGGTTACCCAGTAAAATAACGGAGGTATATCATGAAACAAAATGTATTAAATACAATTGAACAATTATATCACCATGGTGATTTTGGATATGTTTTATTGAATTATGTCGATACTAATGTTTGGGCTAATAAAATCACTCATGAAATAAAAGGAATAAACGTTGAGAATTTAACAGATTTTAATTATTCAAAATGTTTCACATTATATATTATGCCTTCGATCCATCCTAAGATAAAAATTGGTACGGATGAATTTAGAGCATATATCAGAGAACACACTTATTTAAACGGATTATTGGTTTATATTTCGGCAATTGCTCCATTTGCAGCAATAAAATATGTTAGGTATGAATATGTTGATGGAGAGATTGAAATGCAAGAACAATACCAGCCATTCGATGAAGAAACAGAACAAATCGGCAAAGATATTTTGAAATTTTTAGAGAATGAGGGGATAGAAGTTCTTGAAAAAAGCTTATTAGAAATAGAAGTACCTAATATTTCGTTAGAACTTAGAGAGGAAAAGGTAACAGTATTTCATTGCCTATTTGAAGATAGTTATTAAAAAGAAATTATACTTGGATTGGCATTAAGCAAGAGACTTTAATGGTTGTAGATTATTTGAACAAAGAAGACAATGAGAGCATTAGTTTTGGAGTTTTTAAAAGATAAAGTAAATTTTAAACTCTATGAGCATAATGACGATGAATGAAGGAGTTACCTCTTGAGCATTTTATGAATAGTTTCGAGTTGTCACGACAAATTGCTGAAGAGAGAAAGAATGGATGAATTGTTATTTGATGATGAAGACTAACAATACTACCCCAAAACGAGTACTCAAGGCTCGTCTGGGGTTTTTTTATCTAATCAAATGTTAATGTTAAAATGTGTAAAACTCTCTCTCCTGTTAACACTGTTCACGACCATCACTTCAATGTCCCATTGTATTGATGTTAGTCTAAAAATTGGACACGGAGAACAGGGAGATTATAATAAACTTAATTACAATAGGTTCGAGGTGTCCAATCATGAAAAAGAGAACATTTGATCAAGAATACAAGATTCAAGCGGTTGAGTTATGCTTGGAGGGGGACAAGTCCATCGCCCAAGTGGCAAAAGAGTTAGGTTTGGCTTACAACACTCTTCATCATTGGGTCAAAGAATACAAAGAAAGCAATGGAACAAGTTTTGTAGGTTCAGGCAACATCAAGCCACAAAATCAAGAAATCATCGAGTTACGCCGTCGCAATCAAGAGTTGGAGGAGGAATTAGCGATCCTAAAAAAGGCGTTAGGCATCTTCACCAGAAACCAGAAGTAATTTACGCCTTCATTTTTCAACACCGTAATGAATTTCTTGTTGTGAAGATGTGCCAAGTTTTCGGTGTTTCAAGAAGTGGGTATTACGACTGGCTCAAGCGTGCGAAAAGCAAACAGAAAGAACGAAAAGAACAACTCACTCCACAAATTCGAAATGAGTATCTAAAGTCCCGTAAGATTTACGGCAGTCCGAAAATTACGCAAGAACTACGCAAACAAGGGATTCGTGTGTCTCAAAAGACGGTCGCTCGCATCATGAGCGAAGAAGGCTTGAGATCCATTACCGTCCGTAAATTCAAAGCCACTACGAACAGTAACCATCCTTACAACGTATATGCTAATCTATTGAAACAGAACTTCCAAGCAACGGCTCCGAATGAAATATGGATGGCAGATATTACGTACATTCCTACCGACGAAGGCTGGTTGTATTTAGCGAGTATCATGGTTTATATACTCGTAAGATTGTAGGATGGTATATCGATACACGAATGACGAAAGAGTTAGTCATCAAAGCGTTACAACGGGCTCTAAACAGCGAAAAACCAACGGGACGAGTGATTCATCATTCGGATCGTGGGAGCCAATATGCTTCGAATGACTATCAGCAACTTTTACAGGAACATCATTTTCAAGTGAGCATGTCGAGACGTGGGAACTGTTACGACAATGCTTGTATGGAGTCGTTTCATAGCCTCATCAAGAAAGAGTGTATTTATCTGAATCGATTCCGCACGCGAAAAGAAGCGAAACAAGCCGTTTTTGAGTACATCGAATGCTTCTACAACCGCAAAAGAAGTCATTCAGCCCTTGGCTATGTATCGCCATGTGAATTTGAAGCTGCATATTACGCTAACCAGAGAAAAGTAGCTGCCTAAATTCAGCTATTTCTCTCTGTTTAACGTGTCCGTTTTCTTGACATAACACCACATTTTTATAATTTCCTAAGGGTACTGTTAATCTTAATTCAGTTCCATCTGTAAAGAATGGTGAATTTAATAGATGGTTTAATTCACTAGCTCCTGATGAGTTTGATAAAGTATGGTCTGACCCTAGGTTAAGAAAAGCCATTGAAAGTAGACTTAGACATCCAGGTGGATTTCATGAGTGGCATTTAGTATCTCGAGCTCCTACTTTTAAACGGTGGGGTGTAACAGCAGAACAAATTAAGGAATTAAGAACTGCTATAGAAGATGTGAAGTTTGTTAATCCAAAAGGAGTTCATGGCGGGAAGGGTTCTACGAAAGCCCATAATGAATTGTTAGAGATTATTGATTCTTCACCAGATTATGCAACATTTAAGAGACGACTCCAAAGTTGGGCTAATTATAGACTAGAAGGTGGAGTGGAATCTTTACCGGAAGGTCTTAGACCGTAAAAAAGCTAAGGAGGAGTATGAAGTATATGGAAAAGGAAGGATTTGTATCATTATTTATTGGCAACTCTAAGTCATATAAGGATCTTCAAAACTATATTTTGAATAGTTATACAGAAGATGGAGATTTACTACCTTCCGAATTTGAAAAAGACTTTAACATTGATTACTATAATGAAGATTTTAGAGAAGTAGAATTCTATGATGAACCATCGAATGATTTACGTGTTCTACTTGAAGGTTTTTCTTATGATGAGGAGATAATTCCAAAATTTATAGAGCTTTGCGGTGAGCGTTTAAATCAAGAAGCGAACTCAGTTATTTTACTTTATAACTTTCAATATAATGGAAATGTCAATGAAAAAAATCAGTTTAGATTTTTAGGAACCGTACAATATAAGTAATTATAAACACCTTGAATGAGTGTTCGACACTCTTTCAAGGTTTCTTTTTTTATTTTATAAGAGGGGTGAGTGCCAAATAAACCACCATTGATACAGCCTATACTCATAACCTACGGAACTTTGAAAGAAGCATTGATGTTTTATTCAGTAAATTTAATCAAAATTTTTTACAAAACTAGATAATTTTGTACACGAATAATAAAACTGTTTAAAAATATATAATAATTGTTTAAAAATCAGGGCGATATAAAAGTTTTAACGCCTTACCCATTTACATGGCAACGATTATTTGTCTCTTTACAACTTTTCATAAACTGAGTAAGATAATTTCTGTAAAATTGAATATGATTAAATCGCTGAATCCTTTTAAGGAGCGGGGGAACCATTTTGTAACGTTTTGTTACTTGGGGTGAATCCTTGAAAAAGGAGGGGCTACTCTCATAGTCCTAATCCGACAGCTAACCTCGTAAGCGTTTTGGGAGGGATGTAAGTTGAATGATGTCTTTTTGGCCACTGAGTACATCCTCAGTGGTTTTTTATGTTTATGAAGATGCACATAAAAGTCCATACAGTTCATCAAGCTATAAGAGAGGAAAAAGCCTAATACTTTTAAGAAAGAAGGAATCTTGAAAATGGCTTATTTGAAACGGTTATTCATCGGTTCGCCAATGGAAACGAAACGATTGAAACATGAAAAATTACCAAAATGGAAAGCATTGGCAGTATTTTCTTCGGATGCATTGTCTTCCGTAGCGTATGCAACAGAAGAAATATTATTAGTATTGATGATATTAGGAACCAGCGTGTTTTTTTATTCCTTACCCATAGCTTTGGCGATTGTAGGGCTTTTAGTCATTGTGACTTTATCCTATAGACAAATCATTTATGCCTTCCCATCAGGAGGCGGAGCTTATGTAGTGGCAAGAGACCACATCAATACCACCACAAGCCTAGTAGCAGGCGCAGCATTAATGATTGATTATGTTCTTACGGTTGCGGTTAGTATTAGCTCAGCCGTTGCGGCTCTTACTTCTGCTTTTCCAGCCTTGCTTACTTGGAAGGTGGAAATAGCCGTCGCTCTTGTATTATTGCTCATGATTTTAAATTTGCGGGGAATTACCGAATCAGCCACTGTATTTGCCTATCCAACCTATTTATTTATTATTTCAGTACTAGTTCTCATTATTGCAGGAGGATGGAAATTATATAATGAAGGATGGCATGGTTTTAATTATGCAAATCACGCTACACCTGAACATTTCTTCGCTAGTGGATACGGCGTGTTTATTTTATTAAGGGCTTTTTCATCCGGTTGTTCAGCAATGACAGGAGTGGAAGCCATTAGCAACGGTGTGCCATCGTTTAGACCTAACAGTTCCAAAAATGCTGCAATTACAATGGGATGGATGTCTTTACTGTTAGGCATCATGTTTCTAGGCATTACAATTTTAAGTGCAGGCTTCGGAGTGACTCCAGCCGAACATAAGACTGTCATTTCCCAAATTGGAAGTCACGTCTTTGGCAATAGCATATTATTTTATATTTTTCAGATGATCACCATGTTAATTTTAGTATTAGCTGCGAATACAAGTTTTGCCGGATTTCCGCAGCTTGTTTCGATTATAGCTACTGACCGTTATTTGCCGAGAAGTTTAGCAGCGCGCGGAGATCGTTTGGTGTTTTCCAATGGAATTATTCTCTTAAGTATTTTAGCGATCATTTTAATTATCATATTCCATGGTAAAACACATTCTCTGATCCCGCTGTATGCAGTCGGAGTATTTCTTTCCTTTACGATCGGTCAATACGGTATGATTAAAAAATATGGAAAGAAAAATCGAAAAGCAATATGGCCACATTGTCGATCATTATCACTGGAACAATTGCTACAGGATTAGTAACGATCATTACCGTTATAGCGAAATTTACACACGGTGCATGGTTAGTGATTGTAGCCATTCCATTGATCGTTGTCTTGTTTAACAAAATTCATGCTCATTATGAAACATTAGCTCAGCAATTAAAATTGGATAAAAGTGATCGGACTGAAACAAAAGAAATTGTGACTCCAAAGGTGATCATCCCGATTTCAGGCATTAGTAAAGTCGTTGATCAATCTGTACAATATGCAAAAAGTATTTCAGACGATATTACAGCCATTACAATTGTTTTTGCCGAAGAAGAAGAACAGAAAATACGCGACAAATGGTATAAGTTGTATCCAGATATCGAGCTGAAAATTATTTATTCACCTTATCGGACAATCCTTTCTCCATTATTGGATTACATTAATAAAGTAGAAAAAGAAACAAAAGGAGCAACCATAACTATTTTAATGCCGCAATTTATTGTGAAAAAATGGTGGCATACTTTACTTCATAACCAAACAGCGATCTTTTTAAGATTCTTTTTGATCCTGAAAAAAGACATCGTCATTGCTACGCTTCCGTACCATTTAAAAGAATAACATCTGACTTTTGGCACTTGCTTAGGCGTTGTAAGTGTATATGAATCCGAGGATATATGTTCGAATTTCAAGAGCATTTATCCTCTTTTTTTTCATACGTTCATCTATCCGAATCGATTCTGTAGGCGGATATTCATAATGTGCCTCTCAATAACAGTTTTGATGTTTTTTGCAAGCAAAAAGTGTAGAGAATTGCAAGAAAAAATACATAGGCTTGTGTAAAAAGCAATCAAAGTTATCTCAAAGCCTAAATAGTCGTGTTAAAGCCTAAAAAGTCATGTTACGAGCCGAGCGAAATTCAGGGTTTCCCCGGCTCTTTTCTTTGAATCAGCAGGTTTGCAAAACGCGAAACTCCCTGATAAATCAGGCATTTCCCCGATTTTTTTACTCTGTATCTTTTCCAAAGCCCCATTCTTTCCCTATATTTTCTCCTGCCTGCCACACGACTTTAATTGCTGTTTTTGCCCCGTTTTTTCAAGTCCTCACCTCTGTTTTTCCATGAACCGTATTACGACTATAATTTCTATGGAATTTTTTGTGAAAGGGTGTAAAAAGGCTGAAAAGCCTTGTGGCTGTAAGAGCGAGAGGGGATTGGGGAAGGTGAGATGGGCGATACGACTTTATTTGCGAGGCACATCCGTTTTTGACATTTGTGAACAAAACAATTGGAAATACCTATTTCGTTTAAAGGAGGCCGGATCAAAAGCATTACCTCTGAATTTTTGGTCATTCAATCACCCGAAGAAACGGTGGAGGAAGCGAATCTGTTTTGGGCCAATGATCTCTCATACCGTGATTGAAGCGTGAATCTTTTGGAAGCCAGATTGAAACGGAGGGTGAGAAGAGCCGTCAATTTCTGTTTATAACGAACATCAGAATCACGAAAAACAATGCGGAAAAACTCGTCTTGGCGGGGCGAAGTCGCTGGAAAATCGAAAACGAGGGGTTCAACCACCAAAAGAACGGTTGGCACCATCTTGAACATGTCAATTGCTATAACTATACCGCAATGAAAAACCATTACTTGCTAGTGCAGATCGCATACATTCTGATTCAACTGTATCTCAACGGGTCCAAAATCCTAAGAAGCCTGAAAAAATCGGCAAAGGAAAAATCCTCGGATCTGTTGGAAGCGACTCGCACGCGCATCTTAACAGACGAGGATTTCCATCAATTAGGAAAACCGATCCAAATCGGTTTTCCTAGATAATACTAGAATATCAAAGGATGTGATGCCAGAAAAGGACTTTTTGTCGTTATCCACAATTTAAAAAAAGAAATAAAGACATTCGGGTCGTTTTGACTGTAGAAGAGGAAAAACAAATCAACAGAAAATTCAAAAATGTGGATAAGACATTTTACCCTAAAAAAGGGTGTGACATACAAATTTACTCCTCTGGTTTATAGGATCTGTCCGATTGCCATACTATTCGTTTTTGCTATATGGATTTAAGTCAATATTTTGGACACCAATAAGTGAAATTTAATTTTGATCTCATGCCATATTTTTCATGACATCGCTGGTCGCTTGACATGGAGCCTCTGCGGGCGTGGTGTTATGCGAAGGGCGAAAGGGGCAATGATTTCTTTCGCATGGCAAACAAGCCTACCACGCCCCGCCACTCCATGTAAAGCGGATGCTTGTAAAATTGTGAAGAGCACTACGCTGCCCCTTTGATACTGTCTTCTGTTTCTTGTGGCGTCATATAGCCCAGGCAGCTATGAATCCGTTTCCGATTGTACCAGCCTTCTATAAATTCGAATAAGGCTCTTCTGGCAGCTTGAAAGTTCAAATAGTTGACTCTGTAGATCTCTTCCTTTTTCAGAATTGCATGGAAAGACTCAATGCAGGCGTTATCGTATGGGCAACCTTTTTTACTGAAGGAGTGTTTGAACTGCTTCTTTTCCATGTATTCTGCAAATTTCTCGCTTGTATACTGGGATCCCAAATCAGAATGCAAGATCAATCCCGGACCTGGACGTTGTGCCTGATAAGCGTTTTCTACTGCCTTTAAAGCCAGTTCAGTCGTCATGTGGCGGTCAAAAGCGTAACCGACAATCTTTCTGGAATGTAAATCCATTACGGAAGCCAGGTAGCACCAACCGTCTCTCAAAGTATGAATGTACGTAATATCCGTAACCCATTTCTCGTTGATGGTTGTCGTTGAGAAGTCCTGGTTCAGCAGGTTATCGTGTTCTTCCATCTTGCCCTTATTGGAATGGGGGCGGTACTTTTTTCTGATAATGGAATAAATGCCTGCAGCCTTCATCAAACGCTGAACCCGTTTCAGGCTGACTTTGAGCCCTTCTTTTTCAAGCATATGGTGGATCTTCGGTGCTCCGTATCTCTGCTTGCTTTCCGTATGGATTTTTCGTATTCTGTCTGTCAGCTCCCGGTTTTCCCGTTTTGTTTTTGACTCTGTTTTTTGTTTGGATTGATAGTAGGTACTTCTCGGCACGCCAAGGACCGTACACATGGTTTTAAGGTCATAATGGTGTTTGGCTCTTATCTCGTCAATCATGGATATAACAGTGGTTTGATCTACTTCTTTGCGAATATGGCCATAGCTTTTTTTAAGATTTCGTTTTCCTCTTTCAGCCGGTGCAATTCTTTTTGCAGGTTCAGAAATTCTTCCGGGGTAAAAGAGCCCCCGTCATCCAGCTTAACCGGTTTTTGTTTTCTGATCCATTTGTAGATTGTCGTTTCAGACAGGCCATATTCGCTGCAGATCTGTTTTACTGGTGTTCCAGTTTGATAAAGCTCAACCACCATTTCCTTAAATTCAGCATGATAACTTTTACGTTTTTCGCTTGTGTTACCCATATCAGGACACATCCCTTCGTTAATATTATATTTCACTAAAGGGTGTCCATGAAACTATACTAGCATCAATAAATGTATGGAACGAACCAAACATTCCTTTCTATAAAAAGATGGTTAGCTTTTCTTTTGACTCTAAAATTTGCAGTTCTTCAAAGGGAAATAAACTTTCTTGTAGAATATAAATAAGACTTCCTCCTAATGGGTTTTTGTGGTTTGGTCACTTCAAGAATTCTACAAATTAGGGGTGAAGTCCTTTTTCCTGCTTTTAAAAGCCTTGTGACTCTAGGGACGAAAAAAATGCAAAATCCTCAAATAAATTATCTAGAAGAAATTTTGAATTTAAATACTCTGAAAAAAGGAAATAGTTAAAAGTAGTGTTGATAGACTACCTGCAGATAAAAGTATAACGACCCTACCCTTACTTTTATTTCCGTTACTATCTTTGCGAGATTTCATAAGTTCAATACTCAACAAACTCCATATAACTATAGATGCTATACCTGTGATTAAAGTAAAATCTGTAGACACATTATTGCCTCCTCAAAATTTTAGTTTATTTTACCATATAATAAATAGGTAAATATATCTATTTTATGTATTATATGGTCTTTTGTAAACGTTAAACTAGAATAAACAGTTTTTCACAAATAAGATTAAACAATATTCAAATTAAGTAGGAGGGGGTGACTAGCCCCCGTTCTCTCACACCACCGTACGTACCGTTCGGTATACGGCGGTTCAATCAAAATCATTGACGCAAGAATGCATAACGGGGTACACAGAGCAAAAAACGCAAATTTTGTACGCTTAAGGGATTCTCTTCTCTCAGATACTTTCATTTTAAACATCTCCCATCTTCACTTCATATACACTTCGCATAAGTTGATTCGACCTCGTCCATGGCCAAGCCATTCATGAACGGTATCAATACATCCATTCACTGTTTTATAAAGATCTCGCTCATCTCCAGATACTCCATAATCTTTCCTCAAACCATTTGAGTGATTATGTAACATTCGCTCAATCATCCATCCCTTTTCCTTTAAAGATATGTATGCCGGAAGCCATGTAATCCCTTGTAGTCATCCTCGCCTTTTCAGCTGCACGTAGATAAGCTGACTTTAAGCTAGTGTATTTGATTGGAGAGATATAATCGATTTTGGGTCTATTTTGATTTTGTATCAATTCACGTATTCTCTCCTCATATTCAGGACGACAAGGTGTGACTCCAGGTCTTCCAGCCTTTGTTACACCTTGAGCTGTATTCACTGTCTTTTTATTTTTCACAGCCACCCAAAACAACCTTCCATTATTCTCCTGGATATTGGTTACACGCGTTGACGCAACCTCTCGTAAACGCAAGCCAAACGCCACAGTAAATCCATTGCGATACGGGCGTTAGCTGACATACGAGTTTTAAGCAGTTGAATTAACGGCTTTTTCGGGGGAGAAAGCACCTTTTTCCATAAACACAAGAGGCAAATACAACTTGACACCAGCTTTTTTGCCCATTTATGATTGGTCAAATTAATTGATAATGTACTTGAATCTATCATTTTTAACAGCATAACAAGTTTCGTATCATATGTTTTAGCATGAATTTGTGAGACTAAATCAAGGAAAAGCCTTTGAAATAGATCGGGGTTCATGTCGTTTAATCGCCTTGACAACTGAGAAATACTGTTCGAATCGAGGTCAATTTCTTTTTGAAGCTGGTCATTGAAAAGACAATCGCTTAACGCATGTAGACTTCGACTTCTTCTAGCTGCGCAAAAAGGAGTAATATTAGAAATGACTCAGTCGTTATTTTCTTCGTATAGTAATCTAATTTCATCGTTTTCACCAATTCCTCGAATAATTGAAGATTTATGGGTGAAAACCATTGCCCAAATGAAGTTTTTAGTGTAATCTTGTCCATGATATATGTCCTTTATTAGTGGATTTGGACGGGCTACCACCAGACTTATCCATTATAAAGGACTTTTTCTTTATGCAAAATAATAAAATTGAACATTTTAAGTATTTCCAATAATCAATTTAAATTAATGCAATACTAGTGAAATAATTTGATGATGTATAAAAGTTTGTGTAAAGCATTTTGCTAGACCAAAAGAAAAAAGGTAGGGTATTCTCTGATTTGGACAAAAACACATTCCAGAGAAAGGAGAACCCTACCTATGTCTAAAAGTATACCGAATGTAGACAGGGCAAATCAACTGGAAAGTGTTATTCGTCAGTTTGTAAAGGAAAAATTAGAACTGATCATGCGAGAAGAAATGAAACATTTCCTCGAAATTGAACAGGCTGGAACGTCGAATATGAGAAACGGTTACTATCAACGAAATCTAGATACGCAATATGGCCGGATTGAAGGTCTTTTGGTCCCAAGAGATCGAAATGGGAAATTTCAAACGCAGCTGTTTGCCCCTTACCAACGTCATACTGGCTGGCTCGAGGAAGCCGTCATCAAAATGTATCAAAGTGGCATGAGTACGCGGGAAATTGGTAAGTTTATTGAACGAATTTTAGGAAATGCCTACTCACCAACAACGATTAGTCATATTACCGATGTCGTGAAGGAAGACATCGAGAAATGGGACACTGGTACCTTCAAGAATTTTGTGTAATGTAAGTCTGATCAGAAGAATAATTGTATAAAAATTTACAATTTTGTGAAGATCAAAGTATAACGTTTGACTGTACAGTTTGATTATAATATGATCTTATTAGAAGGGTAAAAAGGGGGTATAGATGGATGGGGTCGTCTATAAAATTGGTGAACTAGCAAGTATAGCAAATGTTTCTAAAAGAACAATCGATTATTATACAAAACTAGGCTTGCTTAAAGCAGAACGGTCCAAATCGAATTATCGATATTATGATTCATCTGCTCTTGAGGATTTAAAATTAATTGACCATTACAAAAAACTGAATTATTCATTAGACATGATAAAAGAGAGGCTAGAGTTGCATAGAAAAAAAACAGCAGCCGAGGAAGAACTTATTCTTAAACAAGCCAAAACAATTGCTGAACATATGAAATTATTGGAGGATGAAATTAAAGAAATTCATGATCTTTTAGGCAAATTGGATGATGAATGTAAGAAAAAGATTTCGAATCAATTGTCTCCACAGACGATGGCATTATTACAATCATTAATCATGTTTTTAGGATGATAAAGAGAGATCTATACAAGGGAATAGTGAAAAAAGCATAATTACTGTTGACATTTCGTTATTAGGAGGTGTAAGTCGTTCCTTTTTCTAGGGGAACGGCCGTAGTTTGGAAATATTTAATTTATTTATGGTTGCTGTATTAATTGGTTTCACAGCATTTTTCGTCGCTTCTGAATTCGCCATTGTAAAAGTCCGATCTTCAAGAATTGATCAGCTTATCTCGGAAGGAAATAAAAATGCTGTTGTAGCTAAAAAAATCATTTCCAATTTGGACGAATATTTATCAGCGTGCCAGCTTGGAATCACCATAACAGCATTAGGTTTAGGCTGGCTAGGAGAACCGACTGTTGAGCATCTTCTTCACCCCGTTTTTGAAAAAATGAATTTTTCCCCATATGTGTCTAATATACTGTCATTTGGAATTGCTTTCGCTGCGATTACATTTTTACATGTCGTTATTGGAGAATTGGCTCCGAAAACGGTAGCCATTCAAAAGGCAGAAGCTATTACATTATTAACAGCAAGACCCTTAGTTTTGTTTTATAAAATCATGTATCCATTTATTTGGGCATTAAACGGTTCTGCAAGGGGCATTATCCGTTTATTTGGCTTAAAACCAGCTTCCGAACATGAGCTTGCACACTCAGAGGAAGAGCTGCGGCTTATTTTATCTGAAAGCTACAAAAGCGGCGAGATTAACCAAACGGAATACAAATATGTGAATAACATCTTCACGTTTGATGACCGGATCGCAAAAGAAATCATGGTTCCCCGAACAGAAATTGTTGCACTTGATAAAAATAAAACCATTAAAGAAAACTTGGAAATCATCAAAAAAGAAAAATTTACAAGATATCCGGTAATTGACGGAGATAAAGATCATGTTATTGGCCTTATCAACATCAAAGAGGTATTTACAGAAATCTCCTCTTACGATAACTTAAATACCGAAAAATCCATAGATGATTTTGTCCGTCCAATTATTCAAGTCATTGAATCCATTCCAATCCATGATCTGTTGCTGAAAATGCAAAAAGAACGAATACACATGGCGATTTTATATGATGAATATGGCGGTACATCCGGTTTGGTCACAGTTGAAGATATTCTTGAAGAAATTGTCGGTGAGATTCAAGATGAATTTGATGAAGATAAAAAACCCATCATCCAACAAATAAATCATGATCGAGCCTTAGTTGATGGCCGCATCTTAATTAGCGAGATAAATGATTGGTTAGGGTTGAAAATTGAAGAAACGGATGTAGATACACTTGGCGGATGGATGTTAACTGAGCGTTATGATATTAAACAAGGGGAAAGTATTGAATTTGGACCGTACACCTTTCACGTAGTGGAAATGGCCGGGAACCATATTAAAACGATTGAGATTACTAAAATTGATAAAGGCTCGCCAGTTCTAGTAGAAGATTAATCATAATAAGAATTGGCGACAAGATCCCCCCGCTAGCACAATACAAAAAAGTCTGCCAAAAGGTTTCGATATTTCAACCCACAGGGGAATACTGTAATCCCCAAAACGTGCTTATAGTTGCGGCGAAAATAAAAATCTGTCATCCGCCAAACTCATTTAAACGAAGCTCTCTAAATTGAGTTCACTCCTTCTAATGGTCGCATATCTCAAGCGAATCAGTATCATTAAAATTTAAAATAAGTGGAATGGGATGTCGTTCCTTAGAAAGAAAAATTTTTAAATAAATGGAGGGAGAATTTCAAAAATGCTTAAAAAATTTTTAGCGAAATTCGGCAAGGGAGCAGCGACAGTAGATTTACAATTCGAAAATCGTCCTTATCAGATTGGTGAAGTAGTACAAGGAGAAGTTGTCATTAAGGGAGGCGAAGTAGATCAACAGATCAACCAGTTGGCAGTTCAATTCATGATGACTGTTAGAGCAAAGAATGGCCAGTCTGTTTCACGGGAGGTTGAGAGGATTCCTTTAAACGGATCATTTGTAATTTCAAAAAAAGAAGAAAAACGCATCCCATTTAATTATCGAATTCCGCAAGCCTTGCCTTTATCTAGAGGCCCTGTATCTTATTATTTTGATACCCATCTTGATATTGAGGGAGGCGTAGATCGGACAGATATTGATTATATCACCATTGGAGCATCGAAAGAGATCCAATCCATTTTTCATGCTCTTTCCCGTTTAGGCTTCCGAGAAAAATCTACTTCAGGAAAGCTTGATTCTTATGGCCAAGAATTTGAGTTTTTTCCGACACAGTTATTTGCAGACAAAGTTCATGAATTAGAAATTCGTTTTGCTTATGTAGAAGAAGGAGTCAAAGTTTGGATGGAAGTGGAATGCCGATCTGGCTATGGAAAAATCGAAGCGAAACGAGAATTTGTTTTGACTAAAGAAATAGTAGAGAACGAAGACAAGCTGGTGTCCTCACTCGAAAAATATATTGCAGAAGCAGTCCAGCAACCGGAATTGTATAAACAACCTTTTACCTATCCTACCTATCAGCCTCATCATAAAGGCAGTATGGCAAGCGGCATTGGAAGCATGGTTGGAGGATTGGCGATGGGTGTTTTAGGTGGTATGGTATTAAATGAACTGATGGATAACCTCGGTGTAGATGAAATGTTAGAAGATGCGGCAGAGGCCATAGGTTTGGACGAAGAGAATTTTGATTTAGCTGGCATGGATTTTGATGATTTTTTTGATGAAAACTAATAAAAAAGCGTATTAACGGTCAGAATAATGATTATTCTTTTAAAAAAAAACAATTTTATGTATGATGAAAGAATCCATTTGATCAAGCTTTTTTCCAAATGGATTCTTTTTTATTTACGGTTCAATATTTGTTTGATGTTTATAAACAAACTTAATTTTCATTAAGAACATAAATAACAACATTAACATGAATTTTATTAGTATCTAAACTTTTATTTAAAAAACATATGTCATGGAGTAAAATGGAAATAGCTCTAAACGACTGTGTTTTATTTTAATGAGATAATCATAGCAAAGCCTGAAATGCAAATAAAAATGATAAAAATTTAGGAAAGTTTTGAATAAACGTTATCAATAAAACATCGAATGTTATACTGCCTATAAAAATTACGAAACGATATGCTTCTTCTTCGAGGATACAATGGATTTTTACAAAGACATAGGTGCTGACGACAATTTATAGTTGAGCTCTATTGTTCAACTAGAACAAGGGGCATTAAACATTTTGTTTTTTAGTTTTTAGTATTTTATCAATTAGCTAAGGGAAAATGACTACATAAAACTAAGAAAGGAATGTTCATTTTGGATAATAAGAATAAAAAACTTAAAATTATTATTGTAAGCGCTTTGTTCAATCATTGTATTGGCTTCACTTTCTCCAATATCTAATTCAGGACCTAATGTCAATCAATTTGGAGACATCGGTATGTGGATGTCTATCATTCTCATTCTTATATCTTATGCAATCCCTTTAATTATTTACAGTTTAGGGGTTGATGCATTTAAGTATGTAATGGCTGCACTCTGTGGCTTAGGTCTTCTAATAGGGATGGCTGTTATATTTACTACTATTTTATTTATATTTACTTCTACAACTAGTATGATTTTATATGCTTTATTATGTCTTTCCGTTTTATATATTATGTCAAATATAATTTGGATTTTTATTACCTTTTCAACTAGTAATAAAAGCAAAAACACAATTCTTCAATAGACCTTATTATGCAAATGAGAAGTACAGGAACGGTCCGATAAATTCTAAAATGAAGCCAGTAGAGAAAAATGAGTTGTTTTTCTCCGCTGGCTTTTGTAATTTTTCGATTCTTGTCTGAGTTGAAGATGCGGATCCACTATTTTCAGGATGCTGTGAACTATTGCCACAATTCCAAACTCGCCCCCCTGCAAGGATCATCTGCAGATCACCCTTGATGTGTCTTGACGTTTTTTTACTTCGATTTTGAGTCGAATGTAAAAAAATCACATCTTTCTTCCTGAGTTTTAGGAACTGCTATTTCTTTCATTTTTCTTTGAACCAACTGGTCAAGTAAGTTCCCGAGAAAGGTGCAATCGTGGAACGACTTGAATATTATGGACTTTTCAAGCAGGGGTCGGAATGTGCATTATACGACCAATGCGATCGAAAGAAATTCGGAAATAGTTGAAACCGATGGGCATTTGAGCAGTTTAGAAATCGTGGGGAAAAGTTGTATATTTGATGATATAAGACTTTCATGAAAAATGGGCAGAGCAAAAGTAGAGAGGAGTACCGAAGCAAAGGAAGTCTTTCAGCAAATGTTTGGTAAATGTTGCAATGAACCATTATTGCAAAAAGGCCATACAGGAGACTTAAAATTTAGCCGCATTGTGTGAAGAAAACAGCCCTCTATTCTAAATTTCCATCAGAGGTACTTTATTTATCTTGCATTATACAAAATTATTGACGTTACCGAGTCAGTATCATTATAATAAAAAGGTTAACTTTTCCATTTGTCCTGCCTGACATATTTATTTTTTAAAAACTGTTCCTTATAAACAAAAAAATTATTTTCAAAATAAGTTAGGAGGCTATTAAAATGGAAATATATTTGAAATACTTTTTAATGGGGTTAACGATTGCTTTACCGATAGGAACCATCACAATTGAAATGACTAAACAAGGGATTAAACATGGTTTTTTACATGGTTGGGCAGTGGGGTTAGGCGGGATGACAGTTGATTTTCTTTTAATTATTGCCATTTATTTAGGATTGGCTCCCCTATTATCGGCCCCTTTAATACAAATTCCATTATGGCTGCTAGGCGCTGTTTTTTTATTTTATTTAGCTTATGATTCGATAAAAAATGCAAATCACGATATGACAATGATTGGCGAAGCAACTTATAAATCGATTGGAAAAACATATCGAAATGGTATACTTGTTGCAATCTCACCAAGTAATTTAATTTTTTGGATATCAATTTTTGGTGTAGTGCTGACAGATTCATTTTCTCAAGCGAATACAGCTGATTTTTTTATTACTGCATCAGGAATTTTATCAGGAATATTGGTACATGACATTATACTTCTTACTATCATTTCGGTTACACGAAAAGCAATGAATAAAAAAGCAATAATGACTGTTTCGATTATTGCTGGAATTTTGTTGTTTGGTTTCGGTTGTACTTTTCTCTATAAATTTTTCATAACATTACAAGCGAACTATCCGTTTTGATAGGTGCAAATAAATAATGACATTAGTGTAACAGGTTCGAATTGGATCGAAATTGAAAAAACTGCAACTTCAATTTTAGTCCTTCCTTCTATCACGGAACGATATTTTGATTTGAAAAATACGCTCTCCTCGTTGTAATGAAACGGTGAATCATAAAGGAAATTTTGTTTCATTCGATAAAACATCATTAACACTTGAATCCAAAAAATCGGTGATACGGCAGTAGCTCTATTTCTCATTAGCTCAAGGAAGAGCAATAGAAACACAGGAGAATCTCCTGAAGCGATGAAAGGATCAAGTTGGACAATTGAGAAAGAGTCATTAGTGTTTAACTCTATGAGTCTCATACATTGCTTCCGGCAAAACAAATTTTTTTCATTAATACGATTCGCCAAGTATTTTTGGAGGAGTGCATTTTCTCCCTTAAAAAAACACGTATTGATTATTCGGCTTGTTGCGTTTTTGCTTGTGCAACATTAAAAAAACAAATATTGGTTATTGACAAAACAAAAATCCAAGCTATATAATATCTAGTAATCAACTAGGAATACTATGTTTCGGTTGCGTAATTTTCGGAAATACATTCAGACGTTCCGTTCCCTTTGAAATGGAATATCTCATTCATGTCGAACAGCGAATTTGCAAAGCTATCTGGATTTATTTGTTTATCAATTGGGCGATTCTTTAACCTTAGAGCATACCAGCACAAGAAGCAAAATAATCACTGATTGGAAATCGCAGCATATCTTGCATGGATACATGATAAAGTCCAATAGCAAGCTGATGAAGTGATGACAATCATTAGTCCACCAGACCACTGGAGACTTCCTTTCATTTTTAAGGGAGTCTCCTTTTTTATTTTAAGCACCTCAAGACATATTTAATCGCCCATATTCAAGGAGGAATTATAAATGGAAATCTTTTGGTTTATTCCCACAAATGGCGACTTTCGTCAATTAAATCATCAAGAAGGTTCACGTCCTGCAACCTATAACTATTGCAGACAAATTGCACAGGCTGTCGATGATTTAGGCTATAGCGGCGTGTTAATTCCAACAGGAAAAACATGTGAAGAAGGCTTTATTGTCGCTTCAACGCTTGCACCCGTAACAAAAAATTTAAAGTATCTTGTAGCGGTGCGGCCAGGATTAATGTCACCGAGCTTTGCGGCACGCATGTCGGCGACATTGGATCGATTTTCTGACGGTCGGTTATTAATTAATGTGGTGGCTGGCGGAGATCCGGTCGAGCTTGCAGGAGAAGGAGTGTTTTTAGATCACGATGAACGATATGAGTTAACAGATGAATTTTTAACCATTTGGCGTCAATTATTTACAGAAGAAGAAGTTGATTTAGAAGGAGACTATTTACGAATTCAAGGTGGGCAATTGCCATACCCGACAGTTCAAAAACCATATCCGCCGCTATATTTTGGAGGATCTTCACCTGCTGCGATGAAGGTGGCGGCAAAGCATATCGATGTCTATTTAACATGGGGAGAACCACCGGCACAAGTGGAGAAAAAAATCAATAAAATGCGGGCGTACGCTGCTGCCCAAGGAAGAACAGTAAAATTCGGCATCCGGCTGCACGTCATTGTCCGTCCAACAGAAGAGGAAGCATGGGAAGCTGCCAATAAGCTCATTGAACATGTGGATGAGGAAACTATTGCGCAGGCGTTGAAAGTATTTAAGCGGATGGATTCTGAAGGCCAGCGCTTAATGACGAGTTTGCATGAAGGTGATCGTACAAGATTAGAAGTGAGTCCAAATCTTTGGGCCGGTGTTGGATTGGTACGGACCGGTGCAGGCACGGCGCTAGTAGGAGATCCTGATACGGTTGCTGCCCGTATGAAAGAATACGCTGATTTAGGCATTGAGACCTTTATTCTTTCAGGCTATCCGCATTTAGAAGAAGCCTATAGAACAGCGGAATTATTATTCCCGAAACTTCCAATTGATAAAAAGGATACTTCTCATCAGAAGACATTCCTTAGCCCATTCGGCGGAGATATCAAATCGGCTGTTGCGAAATAACAGATTCATTAAACAATTTGAGGTGACAACAAGAGGATTGTGAAAATGCTTGATTTTAATTGGTGATAACCATCATGTCTCTTATAGGATGATGCAGAAAGATTTTCATCTATCACATAAGGGACAGCGGCACTTTTTGGTTAAAACCAAAGTAAATAAATATGTTTAATTTGAAATAAGACGGTATGAAAGCGGGCAGCTCATCAGCAAGGAAAGGTTTGGCTTTACAGAAAACAGCAGCTCCAAAGTGGCTCAATTAGTGAAAATTACGGGATTTAGTATGAGTTGACCAGACGACTGGAGACTTCCTTCATTTTATGGAAGTCTCTTTTCATTTTTTTATGGGAATTTCAGTTTAAAAAAGTAAAAAACGATTTTAAATGATGAAAAGGGGATGGATAAAATGGCATTCAATCATTCTGAAAAATTAATCAATCAAATATATGATGTAAGTTTTAAAGCAGATGTTCTTGTTATAGGCGGTGGGCCTGCCGGCGCTTGGGCTGCATTATCAGCCAAAAAGAACGGGGCAACGGTTATCTTGGTGGATAAAGGTTATTGCGGCACAAGCGGGGCGACGGCTCCTTCAGGCAATGGAGTATGGTATATACCGCCTGATAAAGAGAAAAGAGAAGAAGCGATGAGAAGCCGTGAAGCCTTAGGTGGGTTTCTTTCTGAACGGAAATGGATGAAAAGGGTACTACAACAAACATATGAAAGTGTCAATCAACTTGCTGAGTTGTTTTTGCAAGCAAAAAATACAGATAATTGCAGTAAAATTTACAGAGGCTTGCAAGCTCATTTTCTATTATTTGGAATCTGATTTCTTCACAGAAGAAAGGGCGTTTCTTAAACGATAACTTTCTCCTGTGAAGGCGATAATATGGGCGTCATATACGGACGGAATTCTTGGAAAATTATTTCCCCATCGTTGGTAAAACAGATAAATCGGTCCCATTCTTTCTTCATCACTAAGGACTGCTTGATCCGGACTTTATGAATCACAAACTTTTCCCCATCGACCTTAATCTCACCGTATTTATTTACTTTGACTGTATCGATTGAAAAGATTGGAAGATCTTTTAATGGCAACACTTTTAGCTTCTTTTGATCGTCTTGCCATAATTCTTCGATGCTGACACCTTTTTCATAATGCAGGCGTTTCCGATCTTCGATCATCTTCTTTTTCAGCCACTCAGCTAGTTGTTTGAAGTCCTCCATGATAGGAGCCGTGACAAAAAAGTGATTCCGTACATAACTGACTTTTCTTTCTACGTTTCCTTTTTCATGTTCACTGGCCGGATTACACGGTTGAACTTTAAACCCATAATGCGCTTGGAACCGTAGAAAGGCATCCGTATACTCCCATTGGTCTCCTTTTCCTACCGTCACAATGGCGGCAGCTAGATTATCCATTCTCAAATACGTTGGAATTCCTCCTGCTTGGTGAAACAGTTGTTTTAGTCCTTCTAAAAAACACTCTGTATTTTCAAAGGAAGAGGATAAGCAAACGCTGCATTGCTGTATGAAAAGCTTAAAATTAACGTTTTCACGTCTTTATAAGCCCCGTCTTTCACAGTGGTCATGTTCCCAAAATCACCCTGTGCCTCACCCGGAGGGTACTCTAGACAGTTCGATACGAACCTTCGAACCCATATTCCTCTTTCAATTGCTCAAAAATCGCTAGATTTGTTCTCCGATCTTTTCGATTTAGTTTCATGTCCTCCTCTAACCAACAATCCACTATTTCTCCATACCCTTTTTCATACATTATTCCACGTTTTTTCTTCACAACTTCTTGTTCAGATAAATCACCATCCGCATATTTTTTCACGGTTCTCCAATTATGTCCTGTTTTTCTTGCAATTTCATTTATGGACAAGTCTTCGTTTTCTCTTAAATGTTTGATATAATTAACTGCAGGCATTGCTAGCATCCTTTCTTTCCCTCCACCTGTTTAAGTCTGTACACAACCTAAACATGTAGAGGGGATATTGGGAACTGGCAAACCTTTTTTTATGCAATCAAGTTCTGCATTTTTTTGTTGCAGAACTCTGTATTTTTATTTTGCAATAAACAAATGGGAAAGAATTAATACGACTACATTGATTTCAACCAATTGACCATCCTTTGTTTCAAAAGGAATACTCTCTTTCCAATCTAATTGTGCTTGTTTTCCTATCGGTGTTTCAAATCGTGCAGTACCTTTTGGAGAAGGAAATCGTTTGTCCTCCTCAAAGAGCTTTAAACTCTGGCTTTTCCGCATATATGCCCGGAAAGTGGATGCTGTGCAATCCAATCCATGATTATCTTTTAAGTACTGCCATAGTACACGGCGATAATAAAATTACTGCTTGGAATCCTCCGAAAGGAGGGCTGCGATCGTTTCATAATACTCATCAATTTTCGAAGTCTTCTTTCGTGTCCGTTTAGGAACGAACCCTTTTAAATACTTATCTATGGTTCTCCGATCTACACCCAGATCTCTTGCTAATTGACTTTTATTTATTTTCATCTTCAAATGCTCCATTAGTTGTTTGAATTTTGGTAAATCTTCAAGACTCTTAATCTCTAAATCTGTTTCGCCATTTGTTGACATATACATACGAGCCCTATGGTGGGTTCAGGCCATCGCCGCAGATCAATCAACAACCTCGCCACTACTTGCCTGTTATACGGCGCTCAATGGAAAAAAGATATGATTGACGAAGATATCGTGCGTATGGCAGCCGAAGAAATGGGGTACTAACACAGCAGGGGCCGATCGGCCTCTGCTGTGTTCCATCCCACTCTATCCTCATTCTAGTTGATCATCCAAAATAATATGCAAACGTTCGGATATAATCTGCAAAATCTGGAATAATTCGCATTATTTCCGAATCCGTCCGAAATAATTGGAAAAAGGGATTCTGAAATAATGTGCTAATTTACACTCGGGGCTCAAAAAGTCAGTTAATCCTAACTTTTTGGACAGTCTCCTGAAAAATTGCTGTTTTATA
The DNA here is from genome assembly GCF_037965815.1 of Aeribacillus sp. FSL K6-2833. Lineage (GTDB taxonomy): Bacteria > Bacillota > Bacilli > Bacillales > Aeribacillaceae > Aeribacillus > Aeribacillus composti. The sequence goes on from NZ_CP150189.1 coordinate 243,441, forward strand.
TTCAACATGATTCTGTTTGTCTGGATTGCCAGCCATCTTACATCTTTCATCTGTTCGCTACGTGATAGAGAACTTTGCAGTAATAAATTTATCTCTTTATTAAGACAAAGGGTTTTTTGGCAATTTTTCCACCTTCACTGTTGAATAAATTGCTTTAACATCCTCTTTTCTTACTTCTGGATACCAGTTTAAACAATTGGCTGCTGAATAAGAAATTGCTAATTTCAGTGATTCCTCATACGGAATATTTTGATCAATGCAATTAGTCAAGACACCTAAAAAAAAGTCACCAGATGCAACTGGATTTTTCGCTTCTATTTCTTTTGTTTTTAAATAAAAAAATTCATTTTCCATTTTGGCAATAACACCTTTTTTTCCTAAAGTAATAATAAAAAACGGTATGTTAGTTTGACCTGATAATAATTGATGGTAGTCTTGGATAGTGTTGAGTTTTTTTTTCGGAAATAGATCCATAATTTCTTCGTCATTGATTTTTATCATATATGGTTTTTCTTTATATGCTTCTACTAAAGGTTTTCCGCTTGTATCAACAAAAATTTTGACATTTCTCTTTTTTAACTTTTTTGAAATCTCTGCAATATAATTGTCAGGCATACCTTTCATCAATGAACCGGAAAATACAATAATGTCATTATCCTTAACGTTTGCTGCAATATTTTGGCTAAATGTCTTCAAAATGTCATTTGTTAAGCTTAAACCTTTTTCATAAATGGGATAGATTACTTTTTTCTCCGTATCTACAACAATATTACAGACTCTTGTATTTTGCATAACTTCTGTAATGACAAGATTTACTTTGCATTTTTTGGCTAAATCAGATAGATATTTACCATTATGTCCGCCGATTATCGTATGAATGCAAACCTCGGCCATTGGATTTTCCTGTTTTATAGCATATGCCACATTGAAGCTCTTTCCACCAGGGAATTCCTTCACCTCAAATGGTCTGTTTGGGGTGGAAGGAGAAAAGTTTTTGACTAATAGTGTTCGGTCTATAGCCGGATTGGGACAAATTAAATGGATCATGGAATACACTCTCCTTATATCAGTATATTAGCAATTGCAAAGAAAAATAGCAATATATTAAGGCTAAATGCAAATAAAATATTGGTTTTTTAATCAAAAAAGCAAAAAAATGCAAAGAAAAGTATTGCGATTATGACTAAATTGGCTTATGATATAGAAAACGGTTACAGGAAAGCAGGTGATAAATTGCTAAATGCAGCAGAAAGAAAAGAAAAAATAATTGAAATTCTTAAAGAAAAGAAAGCAGTAAAGATTTTGAGCTTAAGCAAAATGTTGAAAGTAACTAGGGAAACAATTCGAAAAGATCTATACGAATTGGAAAAAGAAGGATTAATCAAAAAAATTCATGGCGGAGCTGTTTTGGATTTGCCTAATCAAGAATCAGATTATGAAAGAAGGAAAACAAAAAATTTAGAAGCCAAGAGAGCCATTGCAAAAGAGGCAGCTAAACATGTTGAAGACGGCGATATTATCTATCTCGATTATGGTACAACAACGTACCTCTTGGCGGAGGAATTATTAAAATTAAAAAATATCACCGTTGTCACGAATACAATTCCAATCGTTAATTTATTGTTGCGGAGTGATTCAGTTAATTTAGTGATTTTGGGGGGGATGGTAAGAAAAAATGAAGATTCCCTTTATGGACCATTTGCCTCAAACAATATAAAAAACATATATGTTGATATTGGTTTTTTTGGCTGCGGAGGTATTGACAGCTTTAGCGGTATTACGAATCACCATATTGGAGAAACTGAAATTTCCAAAGAAATGATGTCACACTGCCAAAATAAAATTATTCTTGCAGACCATAGTAAATTCGGAACAACCGCTTTTAACCAGACTGCTACATTTTCCGATGTAGATATTATTATCACTGATAAAGATATTGATGAAGAAATTAAATCGGAAATATTAAAGCATAATGTTGAGGTAGTGATTGCAAAAGGAGCATCCGGGGGTGAGGAAAACGATGATTGATTCCAAGTATATTATAAAAGATTTAGATGTTAGCAACCAAAAAGAACTATTTGAAACGATAGGACAGGCTCTTATGGAGGATAAAATTGTAAAGGATGGTTTTATTGAAGCACTCTTAAAGAGAGAAAAAGAATATCCCACTGGTTTACCAGTGAACCCTGGAGTAGCCATACCTCATACAGATGGAACTCTAGTTAATGAAGATCGATTAGTTTTTGCAACTTTAAAAAATCCGGTAACATTTGCTGAAATGGGGGGAAGCGATGAGAATATCATTGACATCCACATCGTCATTTTGATGGCTATTAAAGACGGAAAAAAACATTTGGAAACCTTGCGGCAGCTTATCGATTCGATCAAAAAAGAAGAATTTATCAAAGGGTTGTTTAATAGCAAAAATTCCGATGAGATGGAAACGATCATTAAAAAATTTTTATAAATAAATGGATGGAGGTAATTTATATGAAAAAGAAAATAATTGTTGCTTGCGGTGGAGCTGTAGCAACTTCTACTGTGGCTGCCGAAAAAATTAGAGAATTATTAAAAAAGGAAAATATAGATGCAGAAATTATACAATGCAGAATGAATGAGCTTGAATCTAAAAAAGATGGAGCCGATTTAATCGTTACTACTGCAAGAGTAACGAAAGATTTCGGCGTCCCAGTTGTTCATGGAGTGGCGTTTATTTCAGGAGTAAACGTTCAAAAAACAGAACAGCAAATTTTAGATATTCTTAAATAAATGCTTGCCAAATGGGGGATTTGACATGGCTGTTATCCAATATATTGTTGATTTAGGTGCTAGCGTCATGCTGCCGATCATTATTTTTATAATTGGTTTGCTGTTAAAGCAAGGTGTCGGTAAATCATTACGCTCTGGTTTAACAATTGGAATCGGATTTGTCGGAATTGGGCTAGTCGTTGATTTGCTTAATAAAAACTTGGGACCTGCAGCTCAAGCAATGGCAGACAATTTCAATTTGGGGCTGTCAGTTGTTGATTTAGGATGGCCGGGCACATCGCCTATGGCATGGGCTTCTGCTATGGGATTAATTGCGATCCCGATTGCCATAGCTGTTAACATCGTGATGCTTCTTTTACGGATGACAAAAGTTGTTAACGTAGATATTTGGAATATTTGGCATATGGCTTTTACAGGGGCGATTGTATATGTGGCAACCGACAATTTCACTTTCGGCATTATTGGTATTATTGTCCATGCTATTATTGCCTATAAATTGGGGGATATGTTTGGTCAAGTCACAGATAATTATTTCGGCTTGGAAGGAATTGCAATACCGCACGGAACGTCAGCATATATGGGAGTTATTGCATCGCCAATTGATGATTTAATCGAGAAGATACCGGGAATAAACAAAATTAAAATTGACGGTGAAAAAATAGAACAAAAATTAGGTGTTTTTGGTGAACCAACCATCATTGGTGCCATACTTGGATTTGTTATTGGATTATTAGCAAAGTATCCTGTCGGCCAAGCGCTGCAATTAGCTGTACAAATGGCCAGTGTCATGGTGCTTATGCCAATGGTTGTAAAATTAATTATGCAAGGCTTATTACCTATCTCAGATGCTGCCAAACAAATGCTTGACAAAAAATTTAGCGGCGGCAACTACAAAATCGGCTTGGATCCTGCTTTGCTGCTGGGAGATTCCCAAGTCATATCAGCTAGTTTGCTATTTGTTCCGTTGACGGTTTTAATTGCTGCTATTGTTCCCGGAAACCAAGTGTTACCTTTCGGTGATCTCGCAACGATCGGTTTCTTTGTGGCGATGGCGGTAGCAATTCACAAAGGAAACCTCTTTAGAACACTTATTTCCGGCTCCATTATTATGTTTATTACGATTTGGATTGCAAACCAAATGATATCGTTGCAAACCGCTTTAGGGCAAAGTGTAAATTTGGTGGATGTCGGAGAACGTGTTTCATCTCTAGACCAATCAGGAAGTCCCATTACCTATTTGCTAGCCAAAGGGTTTAGCCTGGAAATGGGAATAGGATTCTTTATCATCTTTCTCATTTATGCGTTCTGTTTCGGGTACACATTTATGAAATATAAGAAGAAAACCATCTATTCAGATGAGAATAATAATTAAATAAGCACCCAAGATACTTTTAGGAGTGGTCAAATTGAAAGCGCTAAGTGTAGTAGATGTCAAAACTTTTAGTCTGGAAGAAATGGAGAAACCACGTGCTGGATTAGGAAACGTCGTTATTAAAGTGGCTTATTGCGGTATTTGCGGATCAGATCTTCCGAGATATTTTAATGGCGCAGTTCATTCATTTCCACAAATATTGGGGCATGAATTTTCCGGTATTGTGGAGGAAGTGGGTGAAAACGTAACATCTGTAAGTCGTGGAGACCGCGTAGCGGTTGCTCCTCTTGTACCTTGCGGAAAATGTGAATTTTGTCAAAAAGGGGAGCCTGCGATGTGTACCCATTACAGTTTTATTGGCTCAAGACAGAGCGGTGCAATGGCAGAATATGTTGAGGTGCCGGCTAGGAATTGTATAAAAATCCCAAACCATCTTTCATTAAAAGAGGCTGCGCTGGTTGAGCCATTGACAGTTGCTATCCATGGAGTAGATCGAGTCAATCTTCATTCAGGAGCCAAAGTTTTAATTTTAGGGGCCGGTACAATCGGATTGCTTACATTGCTTACGCTCCGTGCCAAAGGTGCAGGAGAGATTATTGTAGTGGATTTAAATCCGCATAAGATCAGCATAGCAAAGCAAATCGGGGCAGATGTAGTGATTAATCCGAAGGAACAAACTTTAAAAGATTATTTTTCTACTCATGACCTGCCTGAAATCGTTTATGAAACAGCAGGTAGTGCGTTGACTCAAGTTCAAGCTGTTGAATTTGTTAAAAAAAGAGGGAAAGTCGTCTATATTGGCACATGTACCAAAGACATCCTCTTTCCGCCAAAAGTGTTTGAGAAAATTCTCCGCGGTGAATTAGAAATAACAGGTTCATGGATGTCTTACAGCAGCCCGTTTCCTGGTTATGAGTGGGAAAGTGGGATAAGATATATGGCTGAAAAAGAAATAAATGTACAGCCATTAATCACCGGAGAATTCAAATTAGAAGATAAAGAACAGCCTTTCCAAAAAATGATAGAAAAGGATTCAAAACATATAAAACTTCTCTATAACATGAATGAGAATTAAACAGGAGGTACTCATGCTTACATTAAGTCGCTCTAAAATTGAGGCACTCGAACGTTTATCCAATGGAAATCATATTATTGGCGCATTAGCCATAGATCAACGGGGTTCTTTGAAAAAAATGATTGCTTCACATGGAAACACATCAGCTGGCGATGAAGATATAATTAAGTTTAAAGAAATCGTTTCTGCGGAGTTAACCCCTTTCTCTACATCGATATTACTCGATCCTGAATACGGGTTGCCAGCATCCCGAAAAAGGAATGAACATGCAGGTTTAATTCTTGCCTATGAAAAAACTGGATATGATGCCTCTCAACCTGGTCGCCTGCCAGATTTACTTGATAAGTGGTCCGTCAAACGCTTAAAGGAACAGGGAGCCGATGCCGTAAAATTTTTGCTTTATTATGACGTAGATGAAGATGCGGAAATTAATGAGTACAAACATGTCTACATTGAACGGATTGGTTCTGAATGCATGGCGGAAGATATTCCTTTTTTTCTTGAAATCGTAACTTATGATGCTGCTATCCAAGATGAAAAAGGAATAGAGTATGCCAAGGTGAAACCTTACAAAGTCATTGAAGCAATGAAGGAATTTTCAAAATCACAATATCATGTGGATGTCCTTAAAGTAGAAGTTCCGGTAAATATGAATTTCGTAGAAGGATTTTCCGAAGGAGAAACTGTGTATTCACGTGAAGAAGCACTGCGTTTCTTCAAAGAACAAAGCGAAGTAACCCCATTACCCTTTATCTTCTTAAGCGCAGGCGTTTCTGCGAAGTTGTTTCAGGAAACGTTAAAATTTGCTAAAGAAGCTGGCTCTACATTTAACGGTGTGTTATGCGGACGGGCAACTTGGAAAAGTGGTGTAAAAGTATTTGCAAATGAAGGAGAAAAAAAAGGAAGAGAATGGATGAGAACAGAAGGTAGAAGAAACATTGAGGAGCTCAATCAAGTCCTTCAAACGACAGCGAGTTCTTGGAAAGAAAAAGTTGCAGCCAAATTGTGAATCTTTCTGGACAGCCTCTCTGTTGAAAAAATTCGATTCTATCTTTAATCATTTTATTTTGTTATAAATAGTGTATCATTTTCGAAAAAGAGCGGACCGAAAAGTGGTATTTACGTCCCAAAATCTAAAAAAGTAGGCTCCAAGAATGTTGTTGCTACAGCATTCTTAGAGCTTTAATTTTGGTGTACTTTACCTTAAAATGGTCTTTTTAGACAGCCCCTACTAATCTTAATATGTTTAACTATTGATAAGGGGTTGGCGATAGCGAACAACTTATAAGCATTTGAAAATACTATATCCGATAGCGAACCGCTGTCCAAAACGATCAAGTCTCTTTCACTTCAGCTTCGTTTTGTCTTTTATTCAAGTTGGCAGCGTAATATGCAATGACTAAAATGGCAACCCAAAGCGGACCGACTATTAAGGCGATTCTTGTGTCTGGATAGTAGCCGAGCAGAATTGCGACAAATATGAGAAACGCCCCTGCAATGAAAGTGGATAACGGGTATAGCGGGGTTTTAAATTTGATATTTTTTTGTTGTTCAGGTGTAATCGATTTTCGGAATCGCCATTGTGCTAATAAAATAATAAACCAAGTCAATAAAGCGCCAAATGTTGAGATAGATGCAATCCAAGTAAATACTTTAGCCGGTACTAAATAGTTGAGCAGAACTCCGAATAATAAAACGGCTGATGTAACCATAACCCCTCTAAAAGGAACGCCTTTTTTGTTTAATGTGCCAAATGCCTTCGGAGCTTGTCCATTATGGGAAAGGTTGTATAACATACGTCCCGAACTGAAAATTCCTGTATTACAGGAGGAAAGGGCAGCGGTTAAAACGACAAAGTTGATAATGCCTGCTGCGGCCGGGATACCGATTTTGTCAAAGGTTAAAACGAAGGGGCTTCCACTTGTCCCGATTTCATTCCACGGATAAATGGACAAAATGACAAACAACGCACCCACATAAAAAATTAATATACGAAGTAAAGTAGAATTAATGGCTCTAGGCAGCGTTTTTTCCGGATCTTTTGCTTCACCGGCTGTTACGCCGATCATTTCGATTCCTAGAAAGGCAAACATAACCATTTGAAATGACATTAAGACACCTTCAAGACCGTTAGGAAGAAAGCCGCCATGCTCCCACAAATTGCTGATTCCTGTAGGAACTCCGTTATTGCCGAATCCGAACAAAATCATGGCTAAGCCAATAATAATCATAAAGATAATCGCAATAATTTTGATTAGGGCAAACCAGAATTCCAACTCACCGTAAGCACTGACTTGAAGAAAGTTAAAGCTCATCATGATGATTAATGCTGCCAGAATCCAAATCCATCGCGGAACCTCCGGAAACCAAAATTCCATATAGATTCCAACGGCTGTCAGCTCGGTCATACAAGTAATGACCCATACAAACCAATAATTCCACCCTGTAATATATCCTGCCAGATTACCAAGATAATCATTGGCGTATTGGCTGAATGAACCGGCAACGGGATGATGGACAGCCATTTCTCCTAACGCTCTTAAAATGAAAAATAAAATGATTCCGCAGAAAAGGTAGGATAACATTATACCGGGACCTGCCAGCTTGATTGAGCTTGAAGATCCTAAAAACAGCCCGACTCCGATTGCAGAACCTAATGCAATCAGAGTAATATGTCTTTCTTTTAAACCTCTTTGCAGCTGATTTTCCATGATCGCTCCTCCTTAAGTTTATAAATGAAATCCCTTTCAATGTTCTGTTGCGAAGGTCATCATATGTCAGATTTTATGATCGAAAAATTTAAGTTATTATTCCCCGCAACTCCTCTTGATAATCAAATTGTGACGCTTACATTTAGATTTGAATAAATTTTATCATACTATATTTCAATTTCTTTTTGTATAAAACGACAAATTTAGGCGTTCAATTTGTCGAATGATACAAAGGAAAAATGTTCAAATCATTTTCCTTACTTCCGTTATTATGATCAAATAAACCTATAGATAAACTATTTAATTCAAGTTTTCCTGCCCTACTGGTTACAAACATGTAAGGCAAAATCGCGAATAAATACTCCGAGAAATCAGCCAATTTCTATTACAACCGATTGGGAAATTGACAGATGTAATGAAGGCACGGTTTGTTTAAGAACAGAAAAAATAACAAAGTTCAAGTATTAAAAGCAAGGCACAGTTGAAAAAGTGTAAAAAAATATGAGTGAAACCTTGCTTCAAAAATTAATGTAACAAGTCAAACTGGATTTATTTGTGAAAATGTGCACAAAAAAACGAGACAAGCACCTCAATTTTTGATAATACAAAAATAGCGGCAAGTCTAGACTTCAACCGCTTGCCATCCATCGAGAAAAATGCCAAAGATTCATGGACAAGGTGTTATATAGAGTACAAGCCATGTTTTTAAAATGTTTCGCTATTGGATGAGCATCACGATTTTGCTGTGACTATGAGAAAAGTGAAACAAACCTTTTATTGTCTATTTATTGCTTCTTGACTTTCGTTTACTCTATTAGAGTGGCAGTATCCTGCCTCTTATTGCGATAAATAGTGCAGTAGCTAAAATGTAAAATAAACATGCTGCAATATTCAATATATTACCATAAATTTTGTTCAGAGTGGTGATTATATTTGGAAGACAGGAAATTCGTGGCAGTTCCCTTTCAAGATTAGAAAATTGAAACTGCATTTCACAAATATTGATTTAGGTAAAAATTGGTGCAAAAGGAGAGGCAAATTTAAGTTGTGTTGATCATACCGTAAAATATGAACAGCTGATCCAATTAATTAAAAATTCGAATTAAAAGGTTTTGCAAGATTTGTAAATTTCATCCATCTAAAATTTTTTGCTTACTTGCTGTAGATGAGCAAAATCACTAACATAAATTTACATCGAAACAAAAAAGGAGACATGAACCCGATTCCTTGGTTAGAATAGATGTGCCAACAAACCATTCACACAAGGAGGTTCATGTCTCATGAATAGATTAGCACATCATCAAGGAATCCACAAGTTTTTCACGATGTTGGGGTTGGCACTTTATTTTTCAAAACCTGTCATGAAGCATCTCGTTCATATCGTGGATGCGATGATCACGAAAGGCTTTTCTGGAACGTTGACCGATCTTCATCATTGGAGCTTTCACCCCAATCATCGAACGACACTCAGCCATTTTTTCACGAAAAGCCCTTGGGATGAAGAGACGCTGCTTCGCAAACTCCAGCAATGGATGCTTCATCGTGTCGAACGGATCGCCAAACAGAAAAATCAACCCCTTTTTGTTTCGATCGATGATACGATTTGCCAAAAAATCAAGCCTTCGTCACGGGCAACGCACGCCATTCAAGGGTGTGATTGGCACTATTCTCACACAGAGAAAAAGTCGATCTGGGGACATTCTCTTGTTTGGCTCATGGTTCATACGATGACCCAGGCTTTTCCCTTTGCGTTCCGCCTCTACGACAAGGCCGCTGGGAAAAGCAAGGGGGAACTCGCGATCGAGATGCTTTCTTCTTTGGATGTACGCCGTCCCGTTTATGTGCTGATGGATTCGTGGTATCCATCGCAAGCGCTCGTGGAAGCCTGTCTGAAAAAAGGATTTCACGTCATCGCGATGCTCAAAACGAACCGGATTCTCTATCCGAAAGGCATCGCCATCCAAGCCAAACAGTTTGCCCGCTATATCGAACCGAACGACACCCATCTCGTCACGGTGGGAGAAGAGCGTTATCGCGTGTATCGCTACGAGGGATCGCTGAAAGGTCTCGATGATGCCGTTGTGTTGTTGGCTTGGAAAGCCGATCAGCCGATGACACCCGAACATCTTCACTGCGTCTTGAGCACCGACCGGGAGCTAAGCGATGAAGAGATCTTGCGCTACTATGCCCAACGTTGGTCGATCGAATGCTTTTTTCGACAAGCGAAAGACCAGCTGAAGCTCGATGGGTACCGCGTTCGTCAACGTCGGGCGGTGAAACGGTATTGGATCTTGGTGCAACTCGCTTATGTGTACAGTATGGTCGAGTCCAACCGGGATTTCTCTACTGGGCTTGATCTTCTCCGAACGAAGAAAGGGCATAGTCTCGTCGAGTTCATTTACCATGCAGCGAAGCAAGATATTCCCATTGATGTTGTCAAAAAACAGCTCCATGTGGCATAAGGGATACCCTGTTTGTCTCTTTTGGTATGGTAATTATTGTTATGAAAATTGCTCATCTACAGTTACTTGAATAGGCTGATAAGCTATAGATATTTAAGAGATGTTCCCTCTCCCGCATGATGTGGCCTTTTTACCGCTGTGAAGAAAAACAGAAACCCCATTGATTCTGAAACACGGTCCTCGACAGTTTTTCAAATAACAATTAGCACGAAAAAAATTATTGGATCTGACAAAAAGAAAAAATACCGAAAAATTTGAAATCGAAAGAGGAAAGGAGTCACTTATCAAAAGAAAAGAAAGCTATTTTATGAATTCAATCATTCATGATTTTCTTGAAAAAGCTTGTTGCTTCATTTTTATAGAGTTAAAAGTTCAACAAATTTGTTAAAAGCTAATGTTTTGGCAAGTGACTTACGAGTGATAAACACAGTATCTACGTTTACGTAGTCCTTATCAATGGGATATGTGTATAGACTTTTTGTTAATTTTGACATAGACTCGGGAATCAAAGAAATTCCAACTCCTGCACGAACACAATTTAAAATAGCTTGTGCGGCGTCTACCTCTATGACATTTTGAATCGTTATATGATAGTCGTTCATGATTCTGGTAAACACTTCTCGATAGTAACACCCTTCTTTAAATACAACTAAAGTGCATTCCTTGTTTTTAAGAGGATTGTCAGGAGTATTGGTGATAAGTACCAGTCTTTCTTTAAAAATAACGTTTTCGATAAGATCCGGATGATTAACAGGTCCAGCAACAAATGCACCCTCTATATCATGATGTAAGACCTTATCTATTAATTCTTTTGTGGTACCGGTTTGCAATTTAATTTTTACGTTAGGATAATTAGCTGAATATTGTTTTAATATGTGGGGAAGACGTACATAGGAGGTTGTTTCCATGGAGCCTATGTTTAATTCTCCATCGGGGATTGCCAGTTTATTCATTGCTTTTTCAGCTTCGCGACACAAATTTAAAATCAAATTAGCATAGTTAAGAAAGACTTTGCCGTTCGGTGTGAGAATAACCTCTTTTTTGGTTCTTATAAATAATGGAAAACCTAAACAGCTTTCTAATTTATTTAGTCTAGCCGTAACATTGGGCTGTACATATCCAAGCTCTTTTGCAGCCTTCGTAATCCCCTTATTTTTTGCTATTGCTGCAATGATTCTTAAATCTTGTAGCTCAAACATTATTTCTCCCCCATCACTCAAATTGATTCATAACAACAATTATCATTTTTTTCTATTTTACACCATCAAAATGGGGTCATAAACTATTTATAGAAGACAATTTGCGAAATATTAAAAAAATAAATTTTCATCTTTATACAAGTCAATTTCAGATGAATGTAGAAGCAGCTTGAATGAACAACATGATTTCAGTCCAATAATGTGAATTTTAGGATGGAAGGATGGGAACAAGAGAAATAAAAGAGCCGGACAACTGATGTTTCACTAAGTTTTGGGTGATCGTTTTTTCTGCTGCTGACCAAATCGTATGAATGGCATTATTAATTGAATGCCAACAGCTATGATTATTGTATTGTTAACCTATAGATTTGACGTATATAAGGCAAGGAGGAACATGGCATGTGGAATCATACAAAAATAACAGACAAACTATCAATTAAAATTCCGATTATACAAGCGGGAATGGCGGGAGGGATCACGACCCCCGAGCTTGTTGCTGCTGTATCCAATGCAGGTGGTCTAGGGATGATAGGGGCGGGTTATATGACGCCGGAAAAATTGGAGTCGGATATTCAAAAAATAAAGGAATTGACTTCAAAACCATTTGGTGTCAATCTGTTTGTTCCTGAACATCCGGCAGTCATTCAAGAAGAAATTGAAAGAGCGAATCAACTGCTGGAACCTATCCGCCAAATGTTAGGGATCGAAAAAAAGAATGATGTTCCGCAAATCAACACTTCTGTTTTTGATGAACAAATTCAAATCGTTTTAAAATATGAAGTACCCGTTTGCAGCTTCACATTTGGCATTCCTCAGAGAGAAATTATTCATCAATTAAAGAATAATGGTATTGTCACAATTGGAACAGCCACAACAGTAAAAGAAGCCATATTGAATGAAGAGGCTGGGATGGATATGATTGTCGTTCAAGGCAGTGACGCTGGGGGGCATAGGGGCAGTTTTGCAGGATCCTTTGATGATTCAATGATCGGAACAATGGCCCTTATTCCGCAAGTAGCGGATCATGTTTCAATTCCTATTATTGCAGCTGGCGGTATCATGGATGGCAGAGGAGTTTTAGCTTCTCTTGTATTGGGAGCGCAAGCGGTTCAAATGGGAACAGCCTTTCTTACCTGTATAGAAAGCGGAGCAAATGAACTCCATAAAGAAGCAATATTAAACGGTACCGAAGAACAGGCAGTAATCACTTCAGCATTCAGCGGCAAGCCAGCAAGGGGATTAAAAAATGAATTTATCATCAAAATGAAAGAGCATGAAGATGCTTTGCCAGCTTATCCGATTCAAAATATGCTCACCCAAGATATCCGGTCAGAAGCTGCAAAACAGAAAAATAAAGAGTGGATGTCGCTTTGGTGCGGGCAAAATCCTCGACTAAGCAAAAATTTGCATGCCGCCGAACTGATCGAAACAATCATCAATCAAATAGAAGAAATTATAAGTAACTTCCCATTAATAAAAGGATGACTATGAAACCGCGGCTTACTTTATGCGGCGGTATTATTGCATTGATTATTGTAATGGGGATCAGAAGATTTGCTTATACCCCTATCCTCCCCTACTTGAATATAACTAAATCGATGGCTGGAAATTTGGCTGGAACTTTATTTGTTAGCTTTTTTAATTTGAGAAGATATGAATCAATTTATTTAAAGATATTTTTAGCTTTGAACATTTTTACGACTCTGCTCATGGGAATGGTCAGTAAATAATATATTTTGGTACCTGTTCAGGTTTTTTTCAGGCCTTAGCAGCGGTGTAGTCTTTGTCTTAGTTTCTAGTATAGTGCTTCAAGTATTGAAAAAGCATAATATGCAAATATTTAACGGTTTGTTTTATAGTGGTGTAGGGATTGGGATTTTCTTGTGTAGTATTCTAGTTCCTTTCTTCATTAGTATAAACGGGTGGAAACCATAAACAGCTGTTAAATATCCAATTAATTTGCTGCTTTGTTCGATGGCATATATTGTACTTTTGAAACAGCTAACGTTTGAACTTCCAGGCATGCGTGTTTAAGTGTTGTTTTAAGCGCTATTCTACCCAAGAACTGGATTTCTTTTCCGAGGGCTATAATTTCGGACTATTCTGAATAATAAGATTTTCCGCTACCGCTTGTACCATATTTCTTCCAGATACAAAATAATTTTTGTTCAAAAGAGGCTGTTTGGAAAGGACCATAAAAAAATTCTTTTTTAATTCAGTCTCTTTTTTCGTTGATAGGATATTGGCAGGGAGAAAAAAGATAGGGGGCTATACATCAGATCATCTTGCCGTACGGCAAGTTTAATAGAATTTCATTTTTCTTATTTTTTTGTAAATTCAAAAAATTCGTTGAAAAATCTTCATAAGAGTGTTTTAATAATTGTAAACATATAACATATCAAATATGTGTAATAAGAGAAGTGTTGCAGTCGATTGAAAGAAAATGATTTAAAACGCTTGCTCTTTTGCGAATTTATAGAAACGGTGTTTCTTATTACAAAACATAGGAGGTGCTTGATTTGCTCCAAGGAGAGTTGTACACAGAATTAAAAGATGTTTTCCCCGAAAGTCAAATGGAAGTAAAGGAAAATGAAGGTCATCCACTTGGAAATGGCGGAAAAATCGCAGTCTATCCAAAAACTGAAAACGAAATTTCACACATCTTGCAATATGCAAACAAAAATGGGAAAACCGTTTCCATTGTGGGCGGAGGAACAAAGCGGGGGTTTGGCGGTCTAATTGATTCGGCTGATATTTTGCTTTCCTTAGCAAATCTAAAAGGAATCGTCGAGCATACAGTGGGAGATATGACATTAACAGTGAAAGCAGGTACACCATTTCAAGAATTGCAACAGTACTTAGAAGAACATAACCAAAAAATATCTCTAGATCCTGCTTGGCCGGATTATGCGACCATCGGAGGTATTATCGCCGCGAATGAAAGCGGTCCCAAACGTTTGGCATATGGATCCGCCAGAGATGCAGTCATCGGGCTTCGAGTTGTTTATCCAAATGGCAAGGTCATCCGAACAGGCGGAAAGGTCGTGAAAAATGTCGCCGGATATGATATGAACAAACTTTTTGTCGGTTCCATGGGCACTTTGGGGGTTTTGACGGAAATCACTTTAAAACTCCGTCCTTTGCCAAAATATGAAAGCAATGTTCTTTTATCATTTACAGAAGGAGATTTTGCTGAAATGCGATCATTTGCCGCGGCGTTTTTAGATTCGCAGATGGAACCTGTCTCACTGGAACTGATAAGTCCGTCTTTGGCTGAAAAGCTAACGGGTGAAAAATTTTATACATTGGCCATTAGTTTTGAAAATAATGAAAGTTCGGTTCATTACCAAGAATCTTTTCTAAAAAGCATTCAGCCTCCTAAAACGAAAATGACCATTCTTGCTCAAGAGAAAGCGCGCAAGTTTTGGCAATCTTTTTATACAATCAGCCCGAATGGCAGGGTGTCTAATCAGACAGGGGAGACTGAAGCAGTATTGAAAATCGGAGTTGTCAATTTAGATGTCCTAAAAGTTATTAGGGAAAGCCATTTATTACAGGATACGCACAATTTGCTTATCGAAGCCCACGGTGGATTAGGCCACGGATTGTGTCAAATCATTTTAAGAGGCGGCAGCGAAAACGTCATTTCAGCAATTCAGCATTTAAGGAATTTTGTCAAAGAGCTCAATGGGTATGCAGTCATTAAACATTTGCCGTTTATTTTACGCCAGAAAATAGAGGTTTGGGGGGAAAATCCGCCATATTTCTTTCTTTTCAAAGGAATCAAAACAAAGATTGATCCGAACAACATTCTCAATCCGAAGCGATTTGTGGGAGGGATTTAAATATGGGATTAAATGAAAGTGATCTTATCAAAGAACCAGCCTGTCAAACCAACAGCTTCAGCAATTACCTTTGGAGTGATCCGCCTGATGAAAACAAATGGGCGGATTGTGTCCATTGCGGTATGTGTTTAGAATCGTGCCCAACTTATGAGATCACGGGTCAGGAACAGCATTCTCCCCGCGGACGCGTCCATTTGATTAAATCAGTCGCAGAAGGAAAGCTTGAAGTGAACGAACATTTTATGGATCCTGTCTTTGCTTGTCTTGATTGCCGCGCTTGTACTACCGCTTGTCCTGCGGACGTCGATGTAGGGGGATTGATAGAAGAAGCGCGCGGTCAAATCCGCCAAGCCATGCCGTTAAAAGGCTGGAAAAAGGCGGTCAGCCATCTGTTTTTGCATAGTTTGTTTCCGCACCACAATCGCTTGTACACGTTAGGAAATGTGTTGAAATTGTATCAAAAAAGCGGCATGCAAACGTTTGTCCGTAAAACAGGGCTGATCAATATCATGCCGCAGCATTTAGCCGAAATGGAAGCGATCATGCCGGAAGTGAAAAAGCCTGTGCGGAAAAAGTACAAACATGAAAAAGTCATTAAAGCAAAAGGAGAAACGAAGAGTACGGTTGCGTTTTTAACTGGCTGCGTAATGGATGTCATGTTCAGCGAAATTAATGAAGCAACAATTAACGTGTTAACTCGAAATGGAAATGACGTTATGATTCCGCAAAATCAAACTTGCTGCGGGGCTCTTCATGTTCATGCAGGCGACCGGGAAATGGGGAGAAAATTAGCGAAACAAAATATTGAAGCATTCCAACATGCTGAAAAAGTAATTGTAAATTCTGCCGGTTGCGGATGTATGTTAAAAGAATATCCGGAGCTGTTCCGTGAAGACCCCGTTTGGCGCCAAAAAGCTGAAACATTTTCAAAAAAGGTGGAAGACATTTCAAAATACCTTTATGACACTGGTTATAAAAGGCCCATCGCCGAAATCAAGGCTCGTGTTGTCTATCATGATGCATGCCATTTAGCTCATGGACAGGGCATTCGTGACGAACCTCGCAGCCTTCTTCTTGATATACCTGGGGTCGAAATGGTTGAAATGGCGAATGCCGACCGATGCTGCGGCAGTGCTGGCATTTACAATATAACAAATCCGGAGATGGCTAAAGAAGTGCTTGATAGCAAAATGAAGAATGTTCCTAAAGAAGCAGAAATGATTGTAATGGGAAACCCCGGCTGTATGCTGCAGATGGCGATGGGTGTTCAAAAAAACGGAAGAAATCAAAAAATTGTTCATACCGTACAGCTGCTGGATTGGGCGTACCAAAAAGAAGATCGCCTAAAGGAGGGAGAGGAATGTCTCTAAAAGGGATAAGAACAAATGACAAACATATAAAAAACCTTGCAAACATTGTTGAAGGAAACCGTTCCATCTTGTATAAAAAAGAAGATTTATTAGCTTATGATTGCGATGGCTTTACCATTCATCGTCGTTTGCCGAGGGCAGTCGTTTTCCCGAATAATACAGAAGAAGTCGCAAAAATTGTGAAATATTGCCACGAACATGATTTGCCGTTCCTCGCCCGCGGCGCTGGAACTGGTCTCAGCGGCGGGGCGATCCCGTTGAATGGGGAAGTAATCATTAGTCTTGTAAAAATGAAACGCCTTATAAGTGTTGATTTTGAAAACAGGCGTGCAGTAGTGGAACCTGGATTTGTCAACTTAAAACTGACGAACTCCATTTCGGACAAAGGATATTATTATGCGCCTGATCCATCAAGCCAATATTGCTGCACCATCGGCGGAAATGTCGGTGAAAATGCGGGCGGTGCACACTGTCTAAAATATGGTGTGACGACAAATCACATTTTAGGGCTTGAAGTGGTATTGCCAAATGGCGAAGTCATTGAAATAGGCAAGGATGGAATACCTGATGCACCGGGCTATGATTTATTAGGACTTTTAACAGGATCAGAAGGAACTTTAGGAATTGTGACGAAAATAACGGTTCGTATTTTAAAAAACCCGGAAGCAAAGCAAACGGTGCTCGCTTATTTTGACAGCGTTGCGGATGGCAGTCAAGCCGTATCGGACATTATTTCTGCCGGAATTGTACCAGCAGCCCTTGAAATGATGGATCAAATAGCAATAGAAGCGGTTGAAGCGGCAGCGTTTCCTGTCGGCCATCCAAAAGACATTGAAGCGCTTTTGCTCATTGAAGTGGATGGAATATCCGCAGGTATAGACGAGCAAATCCATCAAATTTTAGAAGTTTGCAAGAGAAATCATGTTCGAGAAGTAAAAGTGGCACAAAGTGAAGAGGAAAGAGCTAGATGGTGGGCAAACCGCAAAACTGGATTTGGCGCAATGGGGGCGATCTCTCCTGATTATTTAGTTCAGGATGGTGTGATTCCCCGCAGCAAATTACCCGAAGTGTTAAACAGAATTCACGAAATCAGTCGAGAGTATGGTCTGCGCATCGCAAATATCTTTCATGCTGGCGATGGCAATCTGCACCCGCTTGTACTTTTTGATGCCAGAAAACCGGGCGAAACAGAAAAGGCTTTAAAAGCTGGCAGCGCCTGTTTGCAAGCATGTGCAGATGCCGGCGGATCGATTACAGGTGAACATGGAGTAGGGATCGAGAAAAGAGAAGAGATGCGCTTCATTTTTAGCGACGAAGAAATAGCGGCGCAAACGGATATTCGGGAAGTATTTAATCCGAAAAATTTATTAAATGCCGGGAAGCTCTTCCCAACTCCGGGACGTTGTTTGGAAGTGAAAAAAGAGGGGAAATCTGTTACAGCATCATAAAAAAGAATTTTAAGAAAATTATTGAAATGATTCCATCATCATGTTATCCTTTTTTAAACAATTACGAAACAGTGTTTCGTAATAACAAACAACAATTATAACATTTAAAGGAGGAATTGTGCCCATGAAAACAAACTATGTAAAAGTCGGCAATTTGCAAGTAGCTGAAAATTTGTATGATTTTATCAACAATGAAGCATTGCCGGGAAGTGGTGTGGAAAAAGATGAATTCTGGCTTCAGTTTGAGAACCTTGTTTATGAACTGACACCTATTAATAAAAATTTGCTTAAGCGTCGTGATGAAATCCAGCAAAAAATCAACGAATGGCACAAAAAACATCGCAACAAATTCAACTTTGAAGCCTATAAATCATTTTTGCAGGAAATCGGCTATTTAGAACAAGAAGTGGAAGACTTTAAGATTACAACAGAAAATGTCGATGACGAAATTGCTCTACAAGCCGGGCCGCAGTTAGTAGTGCCGATTAATAACGCACGGTACGCTCTCAACGCCGCCAATGCCCGATGGGGAAGCCTTTATGACGCTCTTTATGGAACAGATGTCATCAGCGAAGAAGATGGGGCTGAACGAAAAGGAGAGTATAATCCGATTCGCGGGGAAAAAGTCATTGCCTTTTCGAAAAACTTCCTTGATGAAGTAGTGCCGTTGCAAGAACATTTCCACCGAGACGCTGTTCAATACGCAGTTGAAGACGGGAATTTGGTTGTCACTTTAATGAATGGCAAGACAACCGCTCTTAAAGAAAGAGAAAAGTTCGTAGGCTACAGAGGAGAGTCGGATAAACCATCTGCCATTTTATTGAAGAACAACGGTCTTCATATTGAAATCCAGATCGATCGAAGCCATCCAATTGGAAAAAATGACGATGCGGGAATTAAAGATATTCTATTGGAAGCGGCTGTTACAACGATTATGGATTGCGAAGATTCTGTGGCGGCAGTGGATGCGGAAGACAAAGTGCTTGTTTATCGCAATTGGCTTGGCCTCATAAAAGGAGATTTGACAGCTACTTTTACAAAAAACGATAAAACGATTACACGTACGCTTAATGCTGACAGAACATACACATCCAAAACAGGAGAAAAGTTCACTCTCCCAGGTCGTTCACTTATGCTCATTCGTAACGTTGGGCATTTGATGACAAATAGTGCAGTGCTCATTGGAGAGGGAGAAGAGATCCCAGAAGGAATATTGGATACGGTTGTAACAAGTTTGATTGCTAAACATTCCCTTTTAGGAAATGGCAAATTTGAAAACTCCAGGAAAGGTTCGATCTACATTGTAAAACCTAAAATGCACGGGTCTGAGGAAGTGGCGTTTGCCAACTTGCTATTTAACTGCGTCGAAGATTTGCTGGGATTAAAACGGAATACGCTGAAAATTGGTGTGATGGATGAGGAACGGCGCACAACTTTGAATTTGAAAGCTTGTATTCGGGAAGTAAAAGATCGTGTTGTATTTATTAACACAGGGTTTTTGGACCGAACTGGCGATGAAATCCATACATCAATGGAAGCAGGTCCGATGATTCGGAAAAATGATATGAAAACATCTCAATGGCTGCAAGCCTATGAACGCTCAAACGTCTATATCGGTTTACAAAGCGGCTTCCAAGGCCGTGCGCAAATTGGAAAAGGCATGTGGGCAATGCCGGACATGATGGCGGAAATGCTCAAGCAAAAGATTGGCCATCTAAAAGCAGGCGGCAATACTGCGTGGGTGCCATCACCAACAGCGGCTACATTGCATGCTCTCCATTATCACCAAGTAAATGTAACAGATGTCCAAAACAAATTGGCTGAAACGATTGAAGATCTCCGTGATGAAATTTTACAAATTCCGGTTGCAGAAAACCCGAATTGGACCCCTGAAGAAATACAAGAAGAGTTAGATAATAATGCACAAGGAATTTTAGGATATGTTGTTCGTTGGGTGGAGTTAGGAATCGGCTGTTCAAAAGTTCCGGATATTAATAATATTGCTTTGATGGAAGACCGGGCAACGTTGCGGATTTCAAGCCAGCATATCGCAAACTGGCTGCATCACGGCATTGTTACGAAAGAACAAGTTCTTGAAACACTTAAGCGGATGGCGAAAATAGTCGACAAGCAAAATGAAAATGAACCTGGCTACCGCCCGATGTCAAAAGATTATGACCGTTCCGTCGCATTTCAAGCTGCGTGTGACCTCGTATTTAAAGGTTATGATCAACCTAACGGCTACACAGAACCGATTTTGCATCGCCGCCGTCTTGAAGCAAAAGCAAAATATGCTGTAAAACAATAACTTCTCATCATGAAGGTGCTGTCCAGAAAGTCAAATCGCCATTGAAAACAACACCGATATATCAATGTTTCTAAAACATTAATGGGGGCGTCAAAAAGCCGTAAAAACGACTTATCAGACACCCCCTTCTATTTAAAAGCTACATCTTCCATGCACAAAAACCGATCAAAATCTTTAGTTGCGCGGCTTTGGTTATGAATGAAAAGTTTTATTATGAAGGAGTTGAATGTATGAAAAACCTTCGGGAAAAGGCGCTGGAAGTTCATAAAAATCCGTTATTGGTCCTGAAGAACAGATTGTTATTCCAGAGGGAATAGATAGGGTAAAGTTTGAATCTGAGCTGGCAATGTAATCGGTAAACAAACGAAAATGGTGCCGGAATCAGAAGCATTGAATTATGTATTTGGGTACACGGTGGGCAACGACGTAACGGCGCCGCAGTTTTTCCATGAAGATGGCCATTGGACAATCGGTAAATCGTTTGACACATTTACCCCCCTTGGCCCTGTCATTGAAACAGAACTTGATACATTTCGCATTCATGTTGAAGCAAAGTTGAACGGTGTTAAAAAACAAGATAGTTCAACGGAATTGATGATTATTTCCATTCGGAAAATGATTTCCTATTTATCATCTGTCATGACACTTAAACCCGGTGATGTCCTTTTAACAGGAAGTCCGGTTGGAGCCGATTTTGTTCAAGCAGGAGATGTAATTGAATGCGAAATTAAAGGAATCGGCACATTAAAAAATACCGTTGTTGCTGCAAAAAAACGTGTTAACACGTTATGAAGGAAACAATCTTAGTATTCAAATGATAAAGTGAATAATGGAACAGAAAGAACTTGGCAGTTTTTGTTCTTCCTGTCATAATATAAGGGAATCAAGAAAATTTATATGGCGGAATTTGCACTCTAGCAAATTCCGCCAAGATTTTAGAAGGTGAACGGCTGTGGAAAGAGACAATATGGTCAAGTCTGTAAGCAGGGCGTTGGACATTATTCAACTTGTCAGCTTAAAAAAAGAAGGTTTAGGCGTCACAGAGATTGCCAATCAGATAGATATCAACAAAAGCTCCGTGTATCGAATCTTATCTACACTTGCCCGGTACGGCTATATTGAACAAGATTCCGAAACAGGACGATATAAACTGGGGTATAAATTTTTGGAAATCAGTTCGAAGCTATTAGAATCGATTGATCTTCGCAAAGAAGCAAAACCTTTCCTGCAAAAATTAGAAAATGAGACGAACGAAGTCATCCATCTGGTTGTTTATGACCAAGGGGAAGTCGTTTATATTGAAAAATTGGAAGGAAATGAAACGCTGCGCATGCATTCAAAAGTCGGAAAACGTGCCCCAATGCATTGCACCTCTGTAGGAAAGGCCATTCTCGCCAATTTGCCGTCAAGTGTCGTTTTAGACATCCTTGACAGAAAAGGGTTGCCGATGCATACGAAAAATACGATTACGAATAAGGATGCATTTTTGAAAGAGCTCATTCGAGTAAAACAACAAGGATATGCACTAGATTTAGAAGAAAACGAATATGGGATTCGTTGTATTGCTGCCCCAATTTTTGATCATTTGGGGAAGGTCATTGCTGCCGTGAGCGTATCAGGACCAACCATTCGAATGACAGATGAGAGGCTCAAACAACTTAAGCCGCGGATGATTGAAATAGGAAAGCAAATTTCTGCTCGGCTTGGTTTTGTTGAATATGCTTGAGTAATACCTTCGCCTTATTTGAATTGGATTTCGCTCCAACTTTTCAAATAGGGCAAGGGTTTGATTATTACATAACAAAGGAATTAGTTAATGATAAAAAATTCAGAAAATATTGATAATTAAAAAAATAAAAGGTATAATGAGTGTACAATGATTTTCCATTCATGTGGGTGAATTACATTTTGAATAAGAGAGGGGAAAATCTCTTGTGAGTACTGGATTGTTGGCTTTTTTATCGCTTCTTCCAATTTTAATCGTCGGAATTTTCTTGGTTGGGTTTCGGTGGTCAGCTAGCAAAGCGATGCCGATTTCATATGTTGTGGCCGTCATACTTGCGCTCTTTGTTTGGAAAGTATCAGCAGCCAATGTAATAGCTGCCTCCATAAATGGTTTGGTTGTAGCTGCTACACTATTGTACATCATTTTTGGCGCCATTTTGCTTTTAAATACTTTGCAAGAAAGTGGGGGAATTAAAACAATCCGGCAAGGGTTCACCGATATTTCTCCAGACCGGCGCATTCAAGTAATTATTGTCGCATGGTTATTTGGTTCGTTTATTGAAGGATCCGCAGGCTTTGGTACGCCAGCTGCAGTTGCTGTTCCATTATTAGTAGGATTAGGATTCCCAGCGATGGCAGCCGTTGTGGCGGGCATGGTCATTCAAAGCACACCCGTTTCATTCGGTGCTGTCGGCACACCGATTCTTGTCGGCGTACAATCAGGATTATCCGCTGATGCAACGATTACTGATAACTTGCTGTCGTTGGTCACTTCGATTGGAGCGAAAGTTGCTATTCTTCATATGATAACGGGCACTCTTGTTCCATTATTTGTTGTAGCCCTAATGACCAAATTTTTTGGAAAAAACAAGTCGTTTTCTGAAGGAATTAAAGTTTGGAAATTTGCCTTGTTTGCGGCTTTTACAATGACGATACCATATCTCATCGTTGCCAATGTCCTTGGCCCTGAATTTCCTTCCATGGTTGGCGGCTTGGTCGGATTAGCAATCGTTATTGCCACTGCGAAAAAAGGTTTTTTAATGCCATCTCAAGAAGAAGTATGGGACTTTGAAGAAAAGTCTAAATGGGATCCGGATTGGATAGGAAAAATTGAGATTAAAGATATCGCACACAAGAACGGCAAGATGAGCATGATTCGCGCTTGGACTCCGTATATTTTAGTTGGCTTGTTTTTAGTGGCGACCAGGTTGAAATCGCTTCCAATCGGCGGGTGGCTGCAAGCGTGGACGATTGAGATTCGGAATATGTTTGGAACAAATATTACGGCTAGCTTTCAACCGCTTTATTCACCAGGAACAATTTTTATTGTTGTGTCACTGATTACCTTTTTTATTCACGGAATGAATGGAAGCGCATACAAACGTGCTTGGATGCATTCAGGGAAAACGATGATCTCAGCTTCAACCGCGCTAATTTTTACCGTTCCAATGGTTCAAGTGTTTTTAAATTCAGGCGGCGGTGCTGCAGGTTATGATCAAATGCCAATTGAATTGGCGAACGGAGTAGCAGCGCTGGCGGGCAATTATTGGCCCTTTTTCTCCACATTTATTGGTGGACTGGGCGCTTTTATAGCTGGCAGCAACACGGTCAGTAATATGATGTTTTCTTTATTTCAATATAATGTAGGTTCCCAAATTGGTGTTGATCCCACTTGGATTGTTGCCCTTCAGGCGGTAGGTGGTGCGGCTGGGAATATGATTTGTGTACACAATGTCGTCGCTGCTTCGGCAGTAGTCGGGTTGGTAGGAAAAGAAGGAGCAGTTATTAGAAAAACATTGCTCCCATTTACGTATTATGCTTTAATGGCCGGTTCGATTGGATACTCGATTGCATGGTACTCCGAAAAGGGAATATTTAATCTCGGTTCCTTGATTGCAGTCTTGATCGCAGTTGCCGCCGTTTACATCATTGCAACAAATAAAAAACGGGCAACATGGCCCGCTCATAATAAGTCATCATTTGGCGCAAAACAATAATCCTAACAAAAAGAATGGATATAATAATTTTTTAAGAAAAAGTAAAGGCTGTCTTAAAATATTTGCTCCCCTTCACTAGGGGAGTTTTTCTATGTCAAAAAAAACATACTAATCTTAGTATGTTTTGTGAAGAGTGATCATAGGACTTGTATACTTTACAAAGTTGCTCTCACAATATCGCCCTATATTAAAATCCAGCTTTTTTTATGCAGATATAAGATGTGCTTGGTTGCACGTAAATATCAACGAAGTTTACATCAATAAGAAACCCCTTGGAGCCTAAAGGGGTTTTTGTGACTATTATGTTAACTATGATTGAACAACATATTTATATTTTGAAAAGGTGAAAAAAATTTAAAGTGACATATCCCCCCTGGGGGGATATTATCATAATAAGGAGGAATGAAATATGTGTCAAAACCACCATCATCAAAATCATGAACATAAATATCGCAAGCAGGTCATTAATCGATTAGCGCGAATTGAGGGACATGTTCGTTCCATTAAAGAAATGGCGATAGAAGGAAGAGACTGTCCTGAAATTCTTTTACAAATTGCGGCTGTAAGGAAAGCGTTAGATAATGCAGCAAAAGTAATTTTTGTTGATCATATGGAGAATTGTCTAGTAAATGCTGTTCATCAAGGAAATGAGGAACAAGTATTAAACGATTTAAAAAAAGCATTAGAGAATTTCATTCGATAAGGGGATTAAATTTTTTGATGATTCCAGAGGGTATCAGTCAGGAGCGATCAACAAAACAAAAAATAAAGATCATCCTAGCATTAGCTGTTCCTGCCATGATCGAAAATATTTTGCAAACAGTGGTAGGATTTGTAGACACACTTTTTGTATCAAAATTAGGATTAAACGAAGTCACAGCAGTAGGCGTGGCAAATGCTGTTCTAGCCGTATATATCGCCATTTTCATGGCAGTTGGAGTAGGGGCTTCTTCTTTGATCGCACGTCATGTCGGTGCTGGTAATATTGGCCAAGCAAAAGCCGTTGCTAAGCAGTCAACCATTCTTTCTTTTTTTATAGGTTTATTTTTTGGTTTTATCACCTTATTTTTCACAGAACCTTTACTTCGTATTATGGGAGCAGAACCAAGCGTTTTAGTAGACGCCTCTGTTTATTTTCGGATTGTAGCTGTCCCGTCTGTTTTTATTTCTTTAATGTTTATCTTTGGAAGTATTTTACGAGCTGCTGGCGATACAAAAACACCGATGAAAGTAAGCTGGTGGATTAATATCATCCATATCGTTTTGGACTACTTTTTCATTTTTGGTTTATTGGGATTTCACGGGTTGGGCTTAGCAGGAGCAGCCTGGGCGACAGTCATTGTAAGAGTGCTGGGAGCCATCGCTCTTTATTATTACATTCAAAAATCGTCTATATCATTTTCTTTATTTCAGAAATCTTCTTTGGATATAAAGAAATTCACATTGCCTATTTTGAGGCTGTCTGCTCCTGCAGCAATTGAACGCTTAATTATGCGTTTAGGGCAAGTGCTTTACTTTGGATTAATTGTTCGAATTGGAACGGAAACGTATGCAGCTCATACAATTGCCGGGAATATCGAAACATTTTCCTATATGCTAGGATATGGCTTAGCTGTGGCAGCATCAACACTTGTAGGGCAGCATATTGGGGCAAAGCTTGAAAAAGAGGCTTATACATATGGGATGCTGACGACTTATATCGCCATGTTATTTATGTCTATAATAGGTGTTCTGTTGTTTTTCCTTTCTCCTTGGCTTGCTACTTGGTTTACAACAGATAAACAGGCTATTGAGATGGTTACTACGGCATTAAGAATTGATGCTTTTGCCCAACCAGCATTAGCTATGGGATTGGTGTTGACTGGAGCTTTACAAGGAGCAGGAGATACAAAAAGCCCCATGTACAGTACAGCGGTCGGCATGTGGGTCATTCGTATTGTAGGTGTATATGTATTGGGCATCCAATTAAATTTAGGAATAGCAGGAGTATGGCTATCCATTGTAATCGATCAAGTCATTCGAGCCCTGTTTTTATGGTGGAGATTTAAAAAGCAAATCAAACATTGAACATACAATTATATGTATAGAAAACTATAATTCTCAAATACTTTAGTATGCTAATGAACTAAAAATATCCATTGACATTCATTTTTATGTTGTGTTATTTTTATTTTATGTTAATTTATTACTCTAATATATTATCGAATTAAAGTACACTCGCAGATATCTTCATAGATGCGTTTTTATAGCAATTATCGTTATGCTTTTTTGAGCTTATTTGATGCAAATGTTGTCCGAACTATTGCAGATGCATTTACGGATGGTTTAATTGTGAGTAGTAGTGGGGGACATTTAAATTTTTTGGACATGCAATAGGTTAAAAACAAAATGAAAATAAATTAAAGGTGGTTATCTACAGTATGAAACGATTAGCAATGTTTATTCTAACTATGGCAGCGTTATTCTCGCTCCTGATAGGATGCTCCAAATCGGAGGAAAAAGACAAAACGCTAGTAATTGGAATAGATGATAAATTTGCACCTATGGGGTTCCGGGATGAGAATAATGAAATTGTAGGGTTTGACATTGACTACGCCAAGGCAGCTGCCGAAAAAATGGGAACAAAGGTAAAATTTCAGCCGATCGATTGGAAAACAAAAGAATCTGAATTAAGCAGCGGACGGATCGATCTCATTTGGAACGGGTATACCATTACGGAGGAACGCAAAAAGAAGGTTCTTTTTACAAAGCCTTATATGAAAAATGCACAAGTTGTGGTCACACTTGCTGATTCAAACATTTCTAAACTTGATGATCTAGAAGGCAAAGTGGTTGGTCTTCAATCTCTATCTTCTGCAGCCGATGCGTTGGATAAAAATCCGATTAAATCGAAAATCAAGACGGTTACGGAGTATGCCGACAATGTTCTGGCATTGAAGGATCTAAAGCTAAAACGTGTTGATGCAGTAGTGATTGATGAAGTTGTCATTAAATATTACATGTCGAAAGAAAAAGATACTTATAAACTGCTCGATGAATCCCTTGCACAAGAAGAATATGGAATTGGTGTTAAAAAGGGTAATGAGGAACTGCTGAATAAACTGCAAAAAGCTCTCGATGAGCTGAATGAGGACGGCACTGCCGCCGAAATCTCGCAAAAGTGGTTTGGCGAAAATAAGGTATTAAAGTAAAATAGACCAAACTTGGATTTCCTTGAGAAACCCTGTTTTGCTTTTGGAGGAATTCTTTCATGTCCGTAGATTATTTCAACTCAATCATTAAGCCGATGCTGCTAGGGGCACAGATGACGGTTCTCTTGTTTTTGATCGTCATTGTGTTGTCAATTCCGCTCGGCTTCATACTAACACTTGCTGTAAGAAGCAGGTTCAAGCCTTTATCGTGGCTTACACAGATTTATATATATGTGATGCGGGGCACTCCATTGCTGCTTCAGCTGCTTTTTATATGTTTTGGACTGCCGATGATCCCTGTGATCGGAGATTATTTGGTATTAGACCGCTTTGTCGCAGCTTGTTTGGGTTTTATATTGAACTATGCTGCATATTTTGCCGAGATTTTCCGCGGCGGTTTGCTGGCTATTGATAAAGGTCAGTATGAGGCATCACAAGTCCTAGGCTTGAATAAATGGCAGACGATGACGCGAATCATACTTCCACAAATGTTCCGCATCGCACTTCCTGCCGTCGCTAACGAATCGGTTACACTGGTTAAGGATACCGCACTGCTCTATGCTGTTGCCGTACCAGAATTATTACACTATGCACAGACTGCTGTGAACCGTGATTTTACAATCGTGCCTTTCTTCATCGCAGGCATTATTTATCTGATCATGACGCTCTTATTAACTGTTCTCTTTAAGTGGCTCGAACGACGGTTCAAATTTGATTAAAAAGGAGTAGTGAGTGTGGTTCTCATTGAAGTATCCAACCTCAAAAAATCATATGGCAAGTTGGATGTATTAAAACAGATAACATTTGATGTTAACAAGAACGACGTAATTGCTGTGATCGGACCATCTGGTTCTGGTAAAAGTACAATGCTCCGTAGCCTGGTCCATCTTGAGGAAATAGACGGAGGCAGCATTTGTATATCCGGGGATTATTTGGTGAAGGACGGGATTTACTCAAAACCGCAGGAGATTAAGCGGATCACCTCTAAGATGGGAATGGTTTTCCAACATTTCAATCTCTTTCCTCACCTCACGGTTAAAGAAAATTTGGAACTTGCTCCTAGGCTAGTAAAGAAGGAATTAAATGCGGAAATTGAACGACGCAGCACAGAACTTCTGAAGAAAATCGGGCTCTCCGATCGGGCATCAGCTTATCCTGCAAAACTTTCGGGCGGTCAAAAACAAAGAGTCGCCATTGCTCGTGCGCTTATGATGAACCCTGAAATTCTGCTGTTTGATGAACCTACTTCCGCCTTGGATCCGGAGTTAACCGGCGAAGTACTGCAAGTAATGAAGCAGCTGGCTGAAGAGCACATGACGATGATTGTGGTGACACATGAGATGGGGTTCGCCAAGGAGGTTGCAAACCGAGTCATTTTCATGGACAACGGGGAAATCATCGAATCCGGTCTTCCGACTGAGATTTTTACAAACCCGAAGTTTGAACGAACGAAAGCTTTCTTGAACCGCAGTTTGAAATAATCCGGGACGCTGTCTATTAGTAGATTACTTGACACTTGCTACTTAAAATAAATAGTAACTGATCAACAAATAAAACGTACTTTTAGCACATCCCAAATCCGTTTTAAATAAAACATATTAAGATTAGCAGCACAGACTACGGCCAAGTCTGTGCTGCTATTTTTGTACGCCCGTCAGAGTGTAATAATCTCTAGGGTGAAAGCCCCGAGCCGTGAAGGCAGAAGTAACGGTACGTACGGTGGTGTGAGAGGGCGGGGGTTAGTCACCACATCCTACTCGATTAGTAGAAGCGTTGAAAAGGTCATGAGCCCCGGAACCATAAGTTTGTTGTACAAATTCATTCGATGGGGTATAGAGCAGGATCATTTAGAAAGAGCCTTGCCTTTTTAGCATTCGTTCCTAAGTGCTTTTTCTCAGTTTATTGATGAATTGCTCAGACAAAATGTTGAAGGAAAGAATATGGTCCATATACACTTCACCGATTAGTTGTATCTCTTCATTTTCATGCTGTAAAGAATATGGGAGAGTTTTTTCTATTAATGGTATATGTTTTTCTGGTTCTTGAACAATGGTGTTCCATGCACGTATGATCAGCTCTAAGTCTTCACTGAACAGTGCGCTTTCCAATTCTTCCGTCGGTAACGGCTCTGATAATAGGGGCATTTCATCCACGAATTGCTTTGAATAAAGTCCTTCTAAAAATTTTTCAAAGTTTTCAGCTAGCTCCTCTGTATTTGCACCAAGATAAAATATTTTCTGAGTTTCAAGGTGAAGGACAATATTTCCATTGGTACAAACTGCAATCGGGATGACGCTGCCTTCTAATTTCAATTCCTCAAGAGATAAAAAGCGGTCGATTTCTATAGCTTCCTTTTCCGTTAAAAAATACATTTTCTCCGCTTCTCCTTCGTGTAAAGCGGTCACGAAAGACGCATACTGATCCGGCAGTTTGTAAGGAAGACTATGTCTCTCTTTTTTTGCTTTATGGCGGCTATGATTTTCCTTCTCAAATTCCTGATCGTGGTGAAAAATTTGTGTTTTATAAAAATGGGTAATGGAAAATTGTTTTGCAGCTACCTTCCATTCCGTCATCGGATTGTCAAATAAAACACTTAAGATGAAGCTTTTGTTATTAAGATCCCCTTCTTCATAAAGCCAAAACATACCTGGTGTTAAAGGTATTTCGGATTGTTCCTCCTTGATTCCAGTAATCTCAATAACGATGGCATCCCCCTTGCTGAAACTGCCTTCCCCATTTAACGTTAATCTGAGTGCATCGTGATCGCGATGGATATATTGTAATTCTGCGTCATGTAATCCATCTTCCAAAATGCTGATCAGCTCTTCCGGCAGATTTTCGCGAATATGTTCAAAATGATTCTTCGCTTCATCTAACACTTTTTCGCATTCCTCAATTTTAGCCTTCAACCAAATGATGAGCTCGTCCCGCACTTCCTTTGGCAGTGTCGGCTGATTAATGGTGCCGTCCAGAATATAGGGATGAAATGTTTCCGGCAATGTTTGCAATAATTCGTCTTTAATAGATTCAAGATCTTGCCGCAAATAGTCGCAGACATCCTCGCCGTCTTCTTCAAAACTTTTGATAAAATCCATCCATTCTTCATCAGACTCGGGAATTGTAAGCAGGTGGGCCTTCTGCATTTTGTCATACCATTCTTTTGTAAAAAATTTCATTATATCTCTCCTTATATGCTATCCGCCATTTTTCCTCATATAATGAATTCACTTCTTATAAGCGTTTCACCTGCTAAAAAGGAGAAATTTAACAAAATAGGTGATGGGGGTGTCTAATAATTCGTTTTTACGGCTTATTGACGCCCCCA
The DNA here is from genome assembly GCF_037965815.1 of Aeribacillus sp. FSL K6-2833. Taxonomy (GTDB): domain Bacteria; phylum Bacillota; class Bacilli; order Bacillales; family Aeribacillaceae; genus Aeribacillus; species Aeribacillus composti. Next base: position 274,238 of record NZ_CP150189.1, read on the forward strand.
TTAATGTTTTAGAAACGTTGATATATCGGTGTTTATGATTTTTTGTTTTCAATGGGGATCTGACTTTCTGGACAGCCCCATGATTGTACAGAAAAATATCCGGTTTTAACGGCCAGGATATAAAAAAGAATTACTATCATGCATCTGAACTTAAAAGTAATTACTGTACAGAAATAGTTAAACTAATAGTTGAATAAATTCAAGTTCTATACTTACTAGACAACATCTTTCAAGCCTAACTGATCTGACGCGAAGAGAAATAGTTCGTCTACTTGCCCCTCATGACCGAACAGTATGGGAATTGGCGGAACCTTTTTGATATGTCTTTAGCAGCTTTGCTAAGCATATCAAAACATTAGAACGGTCAGCCCTGCTTGAAAGGACTATGCAAGGACGAACGCATATTTGTCGTCTTACCTCCAAATCGTTTTCTACTGCTAAAGATGGCTTCGATTTTATGAACGTTTTTGGAACAGACAGTTTGACGTTCTTGAACATGAGCTGAATAAAGCAAAAAGGAGAAAAAAATAAAGTATTTGCAACAAATTCATTATTTTGTAAAGGGTGATGAGAATGGTTAGTACATCTACAATAACCTTAACGATGAAACGTTCTTTTGATGCCTCTGCAGATAGAGTATTTGACGCGCCACTTTGCATTCCCCCTGTTAATCCGAAATAAGAACGGGCTGGTCGCTGAGATAACGGATGGCACGGCAGAATACAACGAGAAAAACAACCGTTTATCACTGTTCTACGATCTAGCCAAGATGTCTGTCGTTCGTATGGCAAAGTCTTTAGCCCATAAGCATTTACCATATCAATGCACCGCCGTAGCATGACTCCGGGCTGGATGCGTTCTGAAATTATGCTTGATCACTATGGTATGACAGAAGAAAACTGGCGTGATGCCCTTGTGAAGGAACCCCAATTCATCATCTCGGAAACGCCGCGTTTTGTCGGCCGCTTTAGCCGGTGATCCGAAGGTTGCTCGCTGGAACGGTCAATCTGTGTCAAGCGGTCAGCTCGCGCAAGTGTATAGTTTTTATGATCTTGATGGCTCACAGCGAGATGCCTAGTGATATATCGGAGAAGTGCAGGATGCTGGAAAGCCAGCGAATGCTTCCGAGTACCGCTAACGGGAAGCGATAGCTCGATATGCACCGCAGTGCGGATCTTTATTTTCATGTTTAAAAAAGTGTCCAAGAAGTCGAACTTGATCACCAGGCGCATGTTCGGCTTCTTCTTTTGTGGAAAATTGATGATATCTTCTATTCTCTCGAAGCCTTGTAGCTGTATGGGAGTCGAAGGGTGAGGGGGGGAGAAGGTGGATAGATAAGAGGAAGAAAGAATGATGAAAACCTGTGATAAAATATGCGTAGAAGGAAATTCTTTTTCAATTAATGGGAAGTAGTATAAAGGATTTTACAGAGATGGAGAGAAAAAATGACTTATTCGTTTATTTTTAAAGATTCATTTATGGATTTAACGAAAACTCGTATCCGTGAAATACAGACTGATGAAGAAGTGTTGCTTCATCCTAAATGGAGCTTTCCAATTGGAAAGTATTCGTTTTTTTCTGGAAAAGAAGAATATAAGGCAATATCTACAAAAGAACATTTCATACATAACGCCTTTGTTGTGCTTCAACCAGACGGAAAAGAAATTGTACGAATTAAAAATTTGTCACTTCATAAGAAAAAATCTATTTTTAAAGAGCTTCGAATGGTTTATAGCCAGAACAGCTTTCATATAAACTCTACTCTTGCATTTAAAACGATAACGATTAGTAATGGAAAAGAGGTCATTCTGACAGCGAACAAAATTTCTTCGATATTTAAAAATCTTTTAGAAATGTATGATTACGAAGTTCAAGTTCATCAAACGATGAACTTACCATTTATAGTGTGGGTGGCCATTTTCAAGGGGATCCATTTATTGATTAGACGTTAGATCCATTGTAAAAATCTCCTTGGACCTTTCTGGAATTCCTTTTTTTCTAACTCTTCTCCACGTAATGTTGCGGACATGATTTTTTAGTATTTTGTACTAGTTGCTGGTGAAAAGACGAGAGTCTGCGTGTATGACTGTGAGTAAGCGATGGATTGGATTTTATCAGGTCAGTCAAAACGTATTTTTCGAAGACTATCAAATTGTTATATCAAAAAGGACAAAAGTGCGAAGGACCGTTAAGTTTTAGGAGGATTCACATGAAGGAATATGTAATTTTGGCAGTAGCCATCATAAGTGAAGTATTTGCAAGTTCAATGCTGAAAGTATCAAATGGATTTAAAAAGTTGTTTCCTTCCATCGGAGTCGTAATGGGGTATGGCGCAGCTTTTTATCTCTTATCTTTATCTCTAAAAGCAATACCGCTTGGTACGGCTTATGCGATATGGTCAGGCTTCGGTACGGCTTTAACTGCATTAGTCGGTGTTATCTTTTATAAAGAAAGTATTGATCTTAAAAAATGTTTAGGCTTAGTTCTAATCATTTGTGGAGTGGTTGTTTTGAAACTCAGCAGTTCTCATTAACGATGAGAGAGGAGGCAATTGTATGAAAGGTTATATCGCATTAGGAATTTCTATTATCAGCGAAGTATTTGGTACGACAATGCTTAAATTGTCAGATGGATTTACAAGTTTTTTCCCTTCCATTGGTGTTATAGTTGGTTATGGATTATCTTTTTATTGTTTGTCGTTATGTCTTAAGACAGTTCCGTTAAGCTTGGCCTACGCGATTTGGTCGGGGCTGGGGACAGCTTTTACAGCGTTAATTGGTGTTCTAGTATGGCGGGACCCATTTAATATTATTACATTAGTTGGTCTAGTATTGATCATTGGCGGGGTGACTTTATTAAATGCTCCAAAAAGTCCAGATAAAGTTTTATAAAAACTGACCCCTTGTCTGAAGGGCGCAAGGAGTCAGCTATAGGTCTAAACGATTGTATTTCGTTTATAGGCTGACTCCCGGTTCGTATTCTTTAATTCGCTGACGGACGAAATCAGGAATCGCTCTCGATTTTCCAGCGGCGGCATCATAATTGACATAGATCACTTCAGCCTGAACCAGCGGGTCTTTTTCTCCCGCTTTTGTGATGATAAACTCCATTGTCAGGCTAGAGCCGCCAATTCGTGATGTTCGGCACCAGATCTCAAGCATATCTTTAAAACGGGCTGGCTTTTTATATTCCAGCGTTGATTTGACCATTGCAATATCAAATATATTTTCTTGGGCAAGCTCCTCGAGATCCCGCCCAAACACTTCCTCAAAATAGTCAATAACCGCAACGTCAATATATGTCAAGTAATGGGCGTTAAAGACAATTTTTTGTCCGTCAATTTCTGAGTAGCGCACCCGCAGGCGGTGTGAAAAACGGAATCCTTCCATTATGTACCCTCCTGAAAAAATGTTATTTTCATTATATAATGAAAATTCTATCAATTAAAGCGGGAAATAAGACTTTGTAAAGAAGTTCGAAATAAGCTGAGCATCTGTCAAAAATTCAAACATTGATGCTAAAGTTGCGTTCACCTCTTTGATTAGGACAGAGGTAGGAAATAACATAAAGAACAAAAATAAAAAAATATATTCAATAACAAACAAAAGTGTTATATAATTGAAATTACAGTAAAAACCAACTAGTATGTTTGGAATATTTTTATATTTATGCAAAAAGCGAAAATAAAAGATGTCATGAACTCTTCCCCCTTTCCTTGGCGCCGACGCTGGCATTTATCAAGCTAAAGAATTTAATTTGTCCAAAGGTGAAGGAATGTTCGACAGTTAGTGAAGAAAATTGAAACCGTTTACTTTAAAATTTCTAAATTTTCATAACAGTTCATAAAAACAGCATAAGGTACATTCATAATGTATTAGAAAAAAGTACTAGTTTACTAAAGGAGATGGATAATTTATGGTTATAAAAGAATCTTTTGAGCTAGCAAGGCAAGTCTATGAAAAATGGGGAATAAATATTGAAGAAGTATTAGAAAACTTGCAGCAAGCGTCAATCTCTATCCATTGCTGGCAAGGTGATGACGTAAAAGGATTTGAAGCAGATGCAAGCGAGCTTTCATGGGGGATTGATGTAACAGGAAATTATCCGGGGAAGGCAAGAAATGCTGAAGAATTAAGGCAGGATTTAGAGAAAGCGCTGTCATTAATTCCAGGAAAACATCGTGTCAACCTACACGCCATTTATGCAGAAACAAATGGTGAAAAAGTGGAAAGAGATCAGTTAGAACCGAAACATTTTGAAAACTGGGTTAATTGGGCGAAAAAAATTGGTATAGGGCTGGATTTTAATCCTACCTTATTTTCGCATGAAAAAGCAGCAGATGGACTGACGTTGTCTCATCCTGATCCGGGAATTAGAGAATTTTGGATCAACCACTGTATTAGGAGCCGAAAAATCGGTGAGTACTTTGGCAAGGAGCTTGGAACACCATGCTTAACAAATATATGGATTCCGGACGGCTATAAGGACATTCCAAGCGACCGATTGACTCCAAGGAAGCGATTAAAAGAATCATTGGATAAAATTTTTAGTGTAGAGATCAATGAGAAATATAATTTGGATGCAGTCGAAAGCAAATTGTTTGGAATAGGATCTGAGTCTTTTGTTGTCGGCTCGCATGAATTTTATCTAGGGTACGCCTTACAAAATAATAAAATATATTTATTAGATACAGGTCATTTTCATCCTACTGAAACAGTCTCAAATAAAATTTCATCGATTTTGCTTTATAGCGACAGGCTTGCTTTACACGTATCGAGACCGGTTCGGTGGGACAGCGACCATGTCGTGATTTTGGATGATGAATTGCGTGAAATAGCGCTTGAAATCGTGCGCAATGATGCGCTGCATAAGGTTTTAATCGGACTTGATTTCTTTGATGCCAGCATCAATCGTCTTGCTGCATGGGTCATTGGAACGCGTAATATGATTAAAGCTTTATTATATGCAATGCTTATGCCGCATGAATATTTAAAGCAATTGCAAGAAAAGGGAAACTTTACGGAAAGATTGGCGGTTATGGAGGAATTTAAAACTTATCCTTTCGGTGCAATTTGGGATTATTATTGTGAGAAAATGAATGTTCCTGTAAGAGAAGAATGGTTAAAAGAAATTCAAAAATATGAGGAGGAAGTATTAACTAAGAGACAGTAGTCGTAAATATGGCAAGAGTATGAATTCTCTTGCTGCTCAAATTAGCCGATCAGTGAATTAAAAGAGCTGAAAAATTATAAAGACTTCGTGGATTAAGGAAAGCTTCACTCCTAATGGAGAAAATAAAGTAAATATAGGAAGTGCTCGATTCGGCAATTTCACTTAATAGCTTTAGCATCCGAAGCATCAGTAGATAATAGAAAGAGAAAAAAATGTGTGGCAGAGGTTGATGAAATGAACAAATCACAGCCAATTTTTATAGGAATTGATATTGGAACACAGGGCATTCGCACAATTGCAATCGGTTATAACGGAACTATTTATGCAGCCAGTACTGTAACTTTTAACTTGGCGAAAGGAAACGAGTTAAGAATGGAGCAATCGCCGTTTATGTGGTGGCAGCATACCGCTGAATCTATTCGACAAGTAGCAAATAGTTTGAAGGAGCAAAAAATTCTTAATCAAGTTGTTTCCTTGTCTGTCACTTCCACATCAGGTACTGTAATTCCCCTTGATAAACAATATGAACCGCTATACAATGCCTTAATGTACAGCGACAGCAGGTCAGCATCTGAGGCAGCGCTTTGCAGAGAGGCTGCCTTTGCAGCAGGGCATTATACGGCATTTTCCAGCTCGTATGGTTTGCCGAAAATTGTTTGGTTCCATAAACATTTTCCGCAAATAGCAAAGGATGTATGTTTATGGGCGCATCCTACTGACTATATTATCGGGAAATTAACGGGAAAATGGGGAATAACCGATTATACGAGTGCATTTAAAAGCGGCTATGATTTAAATAATGAAAAATGGCCGGAATATATTGAAAAAACTTTAAAAATACCTGTTAAATCACTTCCAATCGTATTGCCTTCAGGGACTTTTGCTGGGAATGTGTCAAAGGAATGTATGGAGGAAACAGGGTTACCGGAAAATGTAAGCGTTACACTCGGACTGACTGACGGTTGTGCGTCGCAGTTCGCATCCGGTTCATTATCGCCTGGAAACTGGAACACGACAATTGGCACAACTTTAGTAATAAAAGGGATTACATACGAGCCAATAATAGATGAGAAGGGAATACTTTATAACCATCGCCATCCAGATGGATATTGGATGCCGGGCGGTGCGAGCAACACAGGGGGAGATTGGATTTCAATTGATTATTCAAAAGATGAATTAGCTTATTTAAATAGTAAAGCATATGAATATTTCCCAAGCCGGTGGATTTCGTATCCGCTCCGGCAAAAGGGAGAGCGTTTTCCTTTTGCATTTCCTGACATACAAGGCTTTGACGAACCAGGTTTGACAAAAGAACAGCTCTTTATTTCCCGTTTAGAAGGTGTTGCCTATCTTGAAAGAATGGCTTACGAGATGATTGAAAAGCTGTCAAGCGAGAAAGTGAGGGCTGTCTTTACAGCAGGCGGAGGAAGCAGCAGTGATGTATGGCTGACTATACGGAGCAATGTCTTAAAGAAGCCTATTATTAAAATGAAGCATAGCGACGGTGCTATTGGGGCTGCGATTGTTGCGGCAGCTTCATATTTTGGAAGTATTCAAGAAGCCGGGGAGAACATGCTGAAAAGAGAAAAAGAGGTGATGTTTGAAGAACATATAAGTGAACAATATGAAGAAGGATATGAACGCTTTATTCAAGCACTTAAAAAGAGAGGAGTTGTGCTGTGACAAGATTTTTCCTTTTACGCCATGGAGAAACGGAATGGAATCGGGATGGCAACAAATATTGCGGAAGGACGGATGTTTCACTGTCAGAGCAAGGGATTAAGCAGGCGGAAGTAGCAGCTAAAGCGCTGAAGCACGTAAAGTTTCACGCGGTCTTTTCTTCAACTCTAGTAAGAGCATCGGCAACAGCTGCAATTATAAGCAAAGAGTTTGGTTTGCCAGTTATTGAAGATCAGCGTCTTGTAGAAATTGACTTCGGGAAATGGGAAGGAAAAACGGTACAAATGATTGAGAGAGAACATAAGGATTCATGGACAGATTGGTTAACGAATCCAGCAGAGTGTTTTGCCGGGGAAACGGGAGAATCTGCAAGTCAAGTTTATAATCGGATCCAATCTTTTTTTGAAGAGGTATCGAAAACATATCCAGATAAAAATGCGCTTGTTGTAGCTCATAACACAGTAAACCGTATTGCTGCAACGCAATGGTTTGGATTACCTTTTTCGCATTACCGCAAAATAAAAATGGACAATACAGGGGTTTCTATTATTGAATATCACGGTAAAGGAAAGGCATCCATTATTCAATGGAACAGTATTTTGCATCTTCTTTGAAGCAGGAAGTTTCCGATAAGCATCAAATCGATCTTAAAAAAATTTCCTTTTCGGAAAGGTATGGAGAAAATTGAACAAAACGTTTAAGTTTTTCGCCCTTGCTTTTTTCCTGTTCCTTTTGGCATCCTGCTCTTTATCAAAAGAATATGAGGTTATTTATGTAGATAAACCAACTGAACAAATGAATCATGAAAGCAACAGGAATCATGAACATGAGATTGTCATTGGACTTGTTCCTAAAATCGCTAATATTCCTTATTTTTTAGCAGCAAAGGAAGGAGCCTTAGAAGCAGCGAAGGATTTGAATGTTACAGTCATCTATAAAGGGCCTTCTGCGGCAACCGCAGAGGAACAAATTGCCGTTATTCATGAGCTGATAGAGCAGAAAGTAGATGTGATTGCTGTTTCAGCAAATGACCCGAAAAAATTGGGTACGGTTCTGCAGCAGGCCCGTGAAAAAGGGATAAAAGTCATCACTTGGGATGCAGACACAGACGCAAAATATCGTGACTTCTTTGTCAATATGGTCGATGCCGAGCAAATGGGAAGACATATTATGGATCTTTTAGCATTAGAAATGGGAGAAAGGGGGAAATACGTTATTTTGACCGGCTCGCCGACTGCTGCGAATTTAAACAATTGGATTAGGTGGTTAAAGGTGCAGCAAGAAGAATATTATCCAGAATTAGAGCTGCTCGATGTGGAGTATGCGAATGAAGATATTCACAAAGCTTACAATTTAACAGTTAACCTATTAAAAAAATACGATGATCTAAAAGGGATCATTGGTATATCGACAGTGAACCCGCCTGCTATTGCGCAGGCGTTAAAGGATTACGGAAAATCTGGAGACATTAAAGTTGTTGGAACATCGACTCCGAACATGACAAGACCATATTTGAAAGAGGATGTGCTGCAAACCATCACATTATGGAGTCCGCAAAAGCTCGGTTATTTAACCATTGCGTTAGCCAAAAACTTAGTGTTGGAGGATTTGCCGTATGATGGACAGTTTGTGGAGAATATAGGGAATATTAGTTTTGACGGCGACATGGTGATTATGGGACAGCCAATCGATTTTACAAAAGAGAATGTGGATCAATATGATTTTTAAGAGAAGAAACGATTCAAGCCGAAAATCTTTGTCTTTAACACATAAACTAATTATTTCCTATGTTCTGCTGACTGTTATTCCAATGGCTTTGCTTGGTCTTTTAGCGTATTCGCAGTATACATCCTCTATCGAGAAAGAAGTCGGAAAATACACTCCGCGATTATTAAAGCAAGTGAATAATAATATCGAAAATGAAATCAGGAAATTGGAAGCGCTTCCAAACCTAGTGTATAATTCGAGCGATGTGATGACAATATTACGGGAATCGGAAGAAACTACTCAATCTAAAAGACTCCGAGATAAGTATATTGTTGAAAGCTATTTAACAAGAACATACTTGCGAAACCACACAGACAATATTTTAGGAGTGTTCCTTATATCGAAGAACCGTGTTTTTTCAAGCACTACTTTACCTTATGAGAATTTTGGCTTTCATGACGGTTCGTTGCCATATTTAAATTCTTTAAGCAAAGTTGGAAGTATGGAAGTAGTGTTATCAAGTCAAATTAACTTAACTTTTGAAGGATCTCCTTCCTATTTTATGCTAATAAAAGAAATCACCGACTTCGATAATAGAAAAAAGCTGGGAACAATATATATTGTGGTAGATGTAACATTCATAGAGCAGTTCGCTAAGGATTTGCTGCATGAAAAAGATGCGGAAGTATGGATGATGACGAAGGACGGAATGATTATATATCATTCAGATCGCTCCAAAATTGGCACAGTCGATAGGAGAATTGACAAATATCCAATTTTAAACGGCAGCTTTACTATAAAAAAGAACGGCGAGCGCCTGCTGGTTAGCTTAAATGAGTCGAGTGTATTGCCGTGGGTGATGGCTCATAGCATGCCAATAAAAAATTTAACAGAAACAACGGATTTAGTAAGAAACGTGACAATCCTCATTTTCATAGCGTTTGCCCTAATAACGACCGCCATTTCCATATTCTTTGCAATGAATGTAACCCGTCCTTTAAATAATTTAAGCAAAATGATGAAGGAAGTTGAAAAAGGAGATTTAAGCATTAATATACCTGTTCATTCAAATGATGAAGTCGGGCAGCTGGCTAAAAGCTTTAATTCAATGCTGATGGAAATTCGAGAGCTGATTAAGCAAAAATATAATGTAGAGCTTAAACAAAAAACAGCCGAATTATATGCATTGCAATCTCAAATTAATCCTCATTTTATGTATAACACATTAGAAACAATCAGCATGTCGGTCGAAGAAGAAAAAACAGAAGATGTTGTAACAATGCTGACTTTGCTTGGAAGAATGCTTCGGTATTCTTTAAATAACAAAGATAAATTAGTCACGATACGGAATGAACTGCAGCATATTGAAGATTATTTGCGCATACAGAAATTCCGGTTTGAAGAACGACTGCACTTTGAAATTGAAAAAGAAGAGAAATTACTAGAATACTATATTCCTAAATTTGTGCTGCAGCCAATCATTGAAAACTCTATTAAGTACGGACTTGAAAAACAGAGAGAACTAAAAGTGAAAATTTCAGTTTGTGAAGAGCATCCGGACCTCATTTTAACTGTTTTGGACAGCGGTCCTGGAATCGCCAAGGAAAAGCTGGAAGAGTTAAATGAAAGATTGATGGCTGATCCAATGTTAGGAAGGGATTCCGGTATAGGAATTATAAATGTAAATGCCAGAATTACAATGATTTTTGGGGATCAATACAGATTATCGATTACTAGTCATGTAAATAAAGGTACTATGATTAAAATTCGAATACCAAAAATAAATGCCTATCAAGCAAACCAGCTTCTTTTGAAAGGAGGAGGTGATTAATGATCACGGATCAGATAAAGGTTGTAATTGTCGATGACGAGCCGCGAATTAGACAGGGACTTGAAAGGCTGATTAAAAAGTTTAGGCCAAACTGGCACATTTGCGGGGTATTCTCAGACGGAGATGAAGCTTTTAGAGAAATTCATGAAAAAATTGGCGCCTTCGATCTTATATTTACCGATGTGCAAATGCCGATTATAAACGGATTGGAATTAATTAGTCTACTGAAAGAAAAAGGGTATAACTTTTATTCCATTATTATCAGCGGGTATGATGATTTTAAATATGTCCAGACAGCGCTGCGGGAGGGGGCAATTGATTACATTTTAAAACCGATAGATCGAGAGAATTTTGAATCCCACTTACAAAAAGCAGAGAAAATTATAGTAACTGACAAGAAAAACAAAAGACTAATCGAAGAGGCTGAAGAAATTCAAACAAAATTGACGTATGAAAAGCAAATCCAATTATTAAGCGATACGACGGCAGTTGAAAATATGGATGTGTCGTATTTGGACTGGACACGTGATTTTCCAGATGGAAAGTATAACTTGCTTTATATCGGTATAGATAATGCGTTTTCTAGAAACGGCTTCGAAAATAAGGATGAATGGAAGAAATGGGATGTCACCATCAAAGAATCGATTCGAAAATCGTTTATAAAGGAACGCAATTGGATATGGAAAAACAACCAATATTCGTATTGGGTACTTATTTATAACGGGGAAGAGGCGAAGATTGAACAAAGCTGTTTGTCGCTCAAAACAACCATTCAGAGGACAACGCCTTTTACGGCATCGATTGCTTTAGGACAGTCATTTGTGGATTTATCAATGTTAGTGGATGTAAAGAATGAGCTGCGAGAGGCAATGAAATATAGGATGATTCAAGGAGGGAATAAGCTTTTTAAAACGGAATCTTTAAAGCACCTTACCTATAATAAGATTACGGATGTTCCGCCGGCAGTGTACAAATGGGCTGAACAAACGGTTGAAGCAATGAAATATGAAGAGCAAAATGTTTTAACAGCAATCAACTCATTTTTTGACGAGCTCAAAAAAATGACCTCTCCTTTTTTGCTTCAAGAATCTGTTCGTTATTTGTGCATCCGGGTCATAAACCAATGGATACAGGATGATGGGATTAGCGAGCTTCCTACACTGCTTAGCGAGGCGTTTTCGATTACGGATGAACCGGCTTCCTTTTCTGTTTTGAGACAGGAAATGATTAACTGGATCATGAAAATTAGAAAAATGAGAGAATATTATCGGAAAAATACAATTGACCCAATTGTTAAAGCAAAAGAATGGATTCATTCTAATCTTGGCGAAAATATTACCATTAAACGTATTGCGGACCATGTTCATTTAAACCCAACCTACTTTTGCGAATACTTTAAAAATCAGACAGGAGAAACAGTTCTGGATTATGTAACGAATGCGAGAATTCAAAAGGCGAAACAATTATTGGCTGCTACGGAAATGAAAATTTATGATATAGCCGTTCATGTCGGATATCAAGATGCAAAATATTTCAGCAGATTATTCAAACAATGGACCGGCTTATTACCGTCGCAATACAGGGAAAAACGGGGGAGCTTTTAAAAGGACGCACTGAAGGCGTTGAAAACTGATCGTTGAAATACAAAAATACTTGAAACCTTTTTAAAAGAACGTACTGAAGACGGTTGGCACATACCGAACTTTGTATCGGCAGCTGTGCTGAATTTGTTTTCAGTACGTTTTTTATTTTTTTTAAATTTCCTGAATATTGTCACACCAATCCGAATTTTAACTCCTATCCATAAGTAAGCGATTTCATTAATATGTTTATAAAAAGAAAACACTTGAATTTATCTGTGAAAACGGGGGAATTTTCAGTGACGATGATAGGGCCGTCGCTAATGTGTGCAGACATGGGAAATTTAAAAAGGGATGTGCAAGAACTTGATCAGGCCGGGGTCGATTTTTTTCACATTGACATTATGGACGGTTCGTTTGTTCCGAATTTTACGATGGGGCCGGATATGGTCAACGTCATCCGTGCGGCAACGGATAAGCCGTTAGATATTCATCTCATGATTATGAGGCCGGAGGAGCATATAAATTTATTCGCTGATGCCGGTGCGGATATGATTTCGGTTCATATTGAATCAACTATTCACTTGCAGCGCGTTTTGCAAACGATCAAATCTAAAGGCATAAAAGCGGGAGTGGCCTTAAACCCCTCCACTCCAATTGAATCGATTGAATATGTGATGGATGTGATTGATTATGTCACATTGATGACAGTGAACCCCGGTTTTGCCGGTCAAAAATTCATACCGACGATGTATAACAAAATCAAGAAACTTCATCAATTGATTGAAAAAGAAAGCTACAATATATTGATTCAAGTTGACGGCAATATAGGTTATGAAACGATCCCAAAGGTTTTGGAAAATGGAGCAAAAATGCTCGTTTGCGGCACATCCAGCTTGTTTAAATCCAAAGGGTCTCTTCATGATGCTGTTATTCATCTTCGTCAATTTATTGAAGGAACAGCCAAGGTAAAAACGGGGGATTAATATGTCTTCAATTACAGTAGTTGGCAGCATTAATATGGACATTGTTGCGATGACAGACAAATATCCGAGCCATGGTGAGACAGTTTTCGGGAACAGCATGGTTTTGTTTAGTGGAGGAAAAGGCGCCAACCAAGCAACAGCTTGTGCAAAGCTTGGAAAAAAAGTTTATTTGATTGGTGCGATCGGAGAAGATGCTTTTGGTGCCGAACTAACAAAAAGACTAGTGCAAAACCGTGTCGACACGACATTAATCAAAATAGTGCCGAACGTTCCTACAGGCAGCGCCTTAATTACAGTTGATTCATCAGCTGAAAACACAATGCTCGTGATAAAAGGCGCAAATGATTCATTAACCGCTGAAGATATATTGGAAAGGATCCATACAATTGAGGACAGCAAGGTGCTTCTCATTCAGATGGAAATACCTGTTGAAGCCGTTATCCAGGCGATGAAAGCAGCAAAACGAAAAGGGATGTTTGTTATATTAGATCCGGCTCCTGCAGAAGGCATAGTACTCGAGGCTCTCCAGTATGCCGACATTATAACGCCGAATTTACAGGAAACCTATACATTGACAGGCATTAAAGCTGATTCAGAAGAAAGCGCAATCAAAGCAGCAGAGCATTTCCACCTTCATTTTGGAATGAAAAAGAGCATTATTAAAATGGGCGGAAGCGGTCTCGTGCTTTATGATGAAGGCAAGACTTTATTCATACCTCCGTTAAAGGTAAAAGCTATTGATACGGTTGGAGCTGGAGATTCCTTTGCCGGGGCTCTTGCATGCGCAATTGCTGATGGAAAAACATTAGAGGAAGCTGCCAAATTTGCTGTTATTGTTTCCGGCATCAAAGTAACTAGAAAGGGTGCGCAAGACGGCATTCCGACACTTGAGGAAGTAAAGCAATATTGTAAAGAAAATGGAATAACAACTGGTTAGAAATAAGGTGATAGCATGAGTGAATACTTGCTTCAAATGTTAAATATCAGCAAAACATTTCCTGGTGTAAAAGCATTAGATGACGTGAAGCTTGAAGTAAAGAAAGGGGAGGTTCATGCCCTTATTGGAGAAAACGGCGCCGGTAAATCCACACTCATTAAAATACTAGCTGGAGTTTATCAGCCTGATCCAGGAGCCCAGTTTTTCTTTGAAGGAAAGGAAGCAAAAATACGAAGACCAATTGATGCCACTATGCGCGGCATATCAATTATTTACCAGGACTTAAGCTTATTTCCGAATTTATCGGTAGCAGAAAACATTTATATAGGAAGAGACAGCGATAAGCATTCTTGGAAAAAAGTTGATTGGGCTCTTATGGAAAAAACGGCCAAAAAGGCTTTAAAAGAGCTTGATTTTGAGATTGATGTTTCAACACCGGTAGAAAAACTGAGCATAGCCCAGCAGCAGATGGTCGAAATAGCGAGGGCGCTTGCGTTTGATGCGAAATTAATCGTCATGGATGAGCCGACATCATCACTTTCCGCCGGTGAAGTAGAGAAGCTGTACGAAGTTATATTTTCTTTGAAAAAAAGAGGGATTTCAATTATTTTTGTAAGCCATAAATTAAAAGAACTTTTTACAGTTTCTGATCGATTCACCGTTCTAAGAGATGGCAAATATGTCGGTACGTATCATGCAAATGAATTAACAGAAGAAAAACTAATTACGTTAATGGTTGGCCGGAAAATTTTATATGAAAAAAATAAAGAAAAGGCAGCCTCAGGCAAAACATTGCTTGAAGTAAGAAACCTTGCGAAAGAAGGAAATTTCAAAGATATTTCATTTGAACTGAGGGAAGGGGAGGTTCTTGGAATTACAGGGCTTGTAGGCTCTGGTCGCACCGAGCTGGCGCAAGCTATTTTCGGCATTAATCGTCCTTACAAAGGGGACATCATCATTAACGGTCAAAAGACTGTGATTAAGTCTTCAGAAGAGGCAGTAAAAAAAGGAATTGCTTATATTCCTGAAAGCCGGAAGACGCAAGGGCTTATTTTAAGACAATCAATCATTAACAATATTTCGCTTCCTGTGTTGAAAAAATTAAAAAATAAATTTTTGCTGATTAATCGAAGAAAAGAAATAGAATTAGCTGAGCATTATATACAATCATTAGATGTCAGACCGCCGCTGCCATACAGGGCTGCCGGCGATTTGTCAGGTGGAAATCAACAAAAGGTAGTCATAGGAAAGTGGCTGTCAACAAATCCTAAAATTTTGATTATCGATGAGCCGACTAACGGAATTGACATCGGTGCCAAGTCAGAAATCCATAAGCTTTTAAGAGGATTAGCGGCAAATGGAATGGGAATCATTGTGATTTCTTCTGAACTTCCTGAGGTGCTTGCTGTTAGCGATCGCATTATCGTTATGCGCCATGGACGAATTGCAGGCGAACTCGGGATTCATGAAGCGACACAGGAAAGCATCATGAACCTTGCATTGCTTGGGCAAAAGGGTAAGGTCCGCGAGGAGGCACAATTATGAAAGCGTTTTTAAAATCAAAAGAAATGAGCGTTGCTGTCATTATTTTACTTCTATGCATCATATTGGCCTTCATTAGCCCGGTATTTTTAACAGCAGATAATTTGTTGGATGTTGTGAAAGGAAATGCAGTATTAGGCATTTTGGCTATTGGAATGACGCTTGTCATCATTACAGGGGGGATTGATGTATCTGTTGCAGCAGCGACAAGCGCGGTATGTGTCGTTTTGGGCAAGACGATGATGTTTTTGCCTGATAGCCCACTGACCATTGTGTTAATTTTTGTCATTGCTCCGCTTTTCGGAGTGCTGTTAGGCTCCATCAATGGAATTTTAGTTGCAAAAATTCAAATTCCGGCGATTGTCGTTACTTTAGGGATGATGAGTATTATTAACGGACTTGTTCTGTATATTACAAACGGCCAATACTTGAACAGCAGCAACTTCCCAACTGTTTTCTTGAAATTTTCGAATTTCTCTGTTTTTGGAATATCCATTATTATTTGGCTTTTTATCATTACAGCAGCTTTGACATGGTACATTCTTAAATACACATTAATCGGCCGCGAAGTAATGGCTATTGGCGGAAACAAAGAATCGGCTGTCCGAGTCGGAATTAACTACAGCAAAGTTCAAATATTTGTTTTTTCTTATATGGGATTTTTAGCAGGGATTGCTGCGATTGCTCAAACTTCTTATACAAAAGCGGTAGATCCGAACGGAATGCTTGGCTTGGAATTAATGGTTATTGCTGCAGTGGTGCTAGGAGGAGCCAATATAATGGGAGGACGCGGAACAATATTTGGAACGATATTAGGTGTTCTTCTGCTAGGAATTATACAAAATGGATTAATATTAGCGAAAATTGATACTTTCTGGCAAAAGGTTTTTACAGGGGCAATTATATTAATCGCTGTATCGTATGACCATATTCAATATAAACGCTCGCAAAAGCAGCTTTCAAAAATTGAAGTGGAAGCTTAAGGGGGGAGAGGATGAAACAGGTTACGCTTTCAAAAGAAAATATACTCGGACTCATTGCCATCGGTCTATTTGTTTTGATGAGCATAAGTGTTCCGGGATTTTTATCAAGCAATAACTTGACAAATATGATGTTTCAGCTGCCTGAGTTCGGTTTGTTTGCTTTAGCCATGATGGTGGTGATCGTAACAGGCGGAATCGATTTGTCGATCACGTATACGGCAGCGCTGGCAGGGGTAGCAATTGCGATATTATCAAGCAATGGATATCCGATGATCATTGCGATTTTAGGAGGCATTGCAGTTGGACTTCTTTGCGGTTTTATGAATGGATTGATTATAGCCAAGATCGGAGTATCACCGATTCTTGTAACCCTTGGGACAATGGTATTGTTTGAAGGGCTTATTCTCAGCATTACAAAAGGAAATTCAATATCCGGATTCAGCCCTGAGTACACGCTGATTGGAAATGGTTATTATCTGGGGCTCATTCCGCTTTCGATTATAATCTTTCTCTTTGTCGCTATTTTGACTTCCGTACTGCTGAATAAAACAGTATGGGGAAGATCAGTTTATATGGTTGGAAGCAATCCGGTTGCATCCTTGTTTTCAGGGGTTAATAACAGCAAGGTTTTAATGAAGGTGTATTTATATAGTGCTTTGTTAGCAGCAATTGCTTCTATCATCATGACATCAAGATATAACACAGTAAAAGTTGATCTTGGATCATCCTATTTATTGCAAAGCGTTGCAGCAGCCGTTCTTGGCGGTACTGAAATCCAAGGAGGCTATGGGAAAGTGATCGGCACGTTATATGCAGTTATGATTTTTCAAATGATATCCAGCGGCTTAAATCTAATGGGAGTGCCGAGACCGATTGTGACAGTGATTATGGGGGTTATTTTAATCGCGGTGTTAATTATTAACTTTATTAAAGTAAAGGCTGATGAAAACAAGCAAAAAAAGCTTGCAGAAACAGCATAATGACTTTTCTTTAATTGGTTAAAAGATTTATAAACTATAAATTTACAAGGAGGAACAGTATGAAAAAAATTGCAGGTTTATTTGTCGCTTTATTGCTTGTATTTGGTCTTCTTGCAGGATGTGTTTCTCAGCAGGGTGCAGGGGGGAATTCAAATTCATCTAAAGATGGAAAAGATGAGGCTGGCGGGGGCGATGGAAAAATCAAAATTGCCGTTGTTCCTAAACTAATTGGCATTCCATATTTCAATGCATCTGAAAAAGGAGCAATTCAAGCGGGAAAAGATCTTGGAGTCGAAGTGATTTATACAGGTCCAACAGAGGCAGATGCTGCCCAGCAGGTTAAGGTGATTGAAGATTTAATTAGTCAAGATGTGGATGTAATTGCTGTTGCACCGAATGATGCAGCTGCATTATCGCCTGTATTACAAAAAGCGAAGGATAAAGGAATTATCGTGATGGACTGGGATACACCAGCAGATCAATCTTTAGTTGAACTTTCTGTCCACCAAATTGATGACGAAGCTTATGGCCGTCATATCGCGAAATCATTAATTGAACAAATGGGGACTGAAGAAGGGGAAATCGCCATTCTCACAGGTGGTCTTGCGGCAGCAAACTTAAATTCATGGATCGATGCAGCGAAGAAGGAGCTTGAAGAAAATTATCCAGGAATAAAGCTAGTAACAGATAAAATTGCGACTGATGAAAAGCAGCAAGTGGCATACCAAAAAACGCTTGATTTAATTAAATCATATCCGAACCTTAAAGGGATTATGGCATTTTCAACTCCTGCTCCTCTTGGCGCAGCTCAAGCTATTCAAGAGAAAGGTCTTCAAGACAAAATCGCTGTTGTCGGAACAGCACTTCCGAAGGATTCAGCTCCATTTTTAGAGGATGGCTCATTAGATGTAGCAATCCTTTGGGAGCCTGACAAATTAGGATATTTGACAGTCGCTTTAGCTAAAGATCTTGTTGATGGCAAAAAGCCTGAAAACGGCCAAAATATAGATGGTGTAGGAGAAGTGGAAGTTTGGGAGGATGGTAAAACGGTCATTATGGGACCGCCTACAGACTTTACAAAGGATAATGCTAAAGACTATGACTTTTAATTTTCGTTAAAGAGATTACCCCTCTCACATTTTTGCAATTGGAGAGGGGTTTCGTTATTTTAGAAAGTATTGCTATTTTTGCAGATCCGGTAAGTTCTTTGCCTTGCAATAAAAAAGTGAAGGCTAAAATATCAAAATTTTTATTGGCAGGAAACGTAAAGAGATTTTTCTTGCTTTGTGGAAAGGGAAAACTTTTTTAATGGTTACTGCCAATGAATTTTTTGAAGAATGGAAGAAAAGTTGTTTGCAAATGTTTACTCAGATTTTGACCTGCTGCATGAGCAGCAAGAAAATGTCTAGTTATGGAATGCTATCCTAATTTTTAAGCTAAACATTTAGCAGCTTCATAGATTGTGTGAATTTTAGGAGGGATAAAATGACACATATCGCAGTTGACATCGGTGCATCAAGCGGACGGCTTGTCATAGGGGATATAAAAAATGGGAAATTGACAATTGAAGAAATACACCGATTTGCCAATGGTTTTACGGAACGAAATGGAACGTATTATTGGGATATTGATCATTTGCTGACGGAAATTGTAAAGGGATTGGCATATGCCAAAACATTGGGAGTGAAAAGGTGTACACTTGGAATCGATACTTGGGCTACAGATTATGTGCTGGTCGATCAAGAAGGAAAAAGGGTGCAAGAGGTCATAGCATACAGAGATAAAAGAACAGAACGGACGATTGAGAAGATTACGAAGCATATTTCCAAAAAAGATATATATGAAAAAACAGGCATTCAGTTTTTATCCTTCAACACCTTATACCAGTTATATGAAGAAAAAAAAGAAAATCTTGAAAAAACGAAAATGATTATGACAGTTCCTGATTACTTAGGATACAAACTGACTGGATGTGCAGTGACGGAAGTGACAAGCGCATCTTGTACTCAGCTTTTAAACGTGAAAGAAAAAGATTTTGATCAAGATTTGCTTCAGCTGCTGTCAATTGAGCGTGAGCAGTTTCCGCCGTTTTCTTACCCCGGGGACATGCTCGGATATGTCAGAAACGAATATTTTCCTGATTACGATCTGCCCGAAACAAAAGTGATTATAGTCGGTTCTCATGATACAGCTTCCGCAGTTGCAGGAGTACCTGCTGCTGAAAAAAATTGGGCGTATTTAAGCAGCGGAACTTGGTCTTTGATTGGGATTGAATCGGATGCGCCAATCATTACAGAAAAATCATTATTTTACAATTATACAAATGAGTGGGGAGTGTTTGGGACATACCGTTTTTTAAAAAATATTATGGGCATGTGGATTATTCAAGAAGTGAGAAGACATTTAACGAAAGATTACAATTTTGCCCAAATGGTTGATGAGGCAAGAAAGGCGCCTCCGTGCAAACAATTTATCAATTTTAACGATCAGCGATTTTTTAATCCGGACAATATGGTAGAAGAAATTCAGAAATATTGCAGGGAAACGCTTCAGCCTGTGCCGCAATCAACAGGAGAAATTGCGAGATGTGTATTTACAAATCTGGCTATACTATATTCCTTGTCAATTGATGAAATTGAAAGTATATCGGGCAGAACAATCGATTCATTATATATTGTCGGAGGCGGCTCGCAAAATGATTTCATAAACGAAATGACCGCTGCTGTAAGCGGAAAAACGGTTTTTGCCGGTCCCTCTGAAGCAACGGCTGTAGGAAATATTTTAATTCAGCTAATAGCGGAGAAAAAGCTTGCAAATTTACAGGAAGGACGGAATCTAGTTTTGAACTCTTTTTCTATAAAGCGTTTTGATCCAAGAGAAAGCGGAAACGATGTATTAAAAGAACAATTTAAACAAGCTGTTTTCTCCTGGATATGTACAGAGTACCGGCTCCATAAGAAAAATTGATCATAACACAATAACTCATAGTGCCTATGTTACATCAGGAATGAGCGGCGCTCCAATTTATGTTCACCAGCAATTGGAATGCATTATCATTAAAAAGTACATCGAGTTGGGGAATAGCATTTCCAACAGCCTCAAAAAATTTCATTTAAACTTGGGGCGCAAAATGAAACAGAATATGGAAAGGTTCCTTTTGATGTTCTTAATAGATTAGCTGCCGTTTTATCGGATCATGTACAATAAAAGAGATTTTAGAATAAAGACACTATTCCAAAAGGCAAATAAATGAACTTCAAAAGGAACCAAAAAAATTTTTCTCTCAATTTATTGCTCCAAGAAAAATGTTAACGGAATGTTGAACATAAATTTTAATAGAGAAATATTTAAAAAGGTAAACCGATTCTTTTTACAGTGAAAAAGTCAAGAAAAAAGCGGTAAGACTTTACTTTAGCTGTTTAATTTTTTTCATCATTTTGTGAAAACCTTCCTCTCCCATTGTTAATAATTCTTTCTTCATTTGTTGATTGACTAGGCAAAAAGCAGGGATTCCTTGAATACCAAAAGATTGTGCGATTGCATAGTTTTGATCTAAAACTACAGGAATTGTAATCTTTTTTTCCTCTACTCGTGTTTTCACAAGCTCCAACGCTTTCTCTTCAGCTGTATAAGGTACATGAACGGCAATGACATGAAAGGTTTCAAGATTAACTGTTTCTTCTAATAACTGATCCGTTAATTCACTGCAATACGGGCAGCTAATTGACCAAAAATAAAACAAAAGCCGATTGGATGATGGGAAATCATGGCCGTTTTTTGGAACATTCAGCCACGGCAAGTCTTTTGTCATTGTTTGTATTAAATCCATGTGCTGTTCCTCCTCATTGATCCTTTAGTTGCATAGCGATAATTTTACCAATTGCTTCCTCCGCGGCAAAAGGACTGACCATTCCGGACGGCTTATCCAGTTCTTCTTTTAGACACTTCAACATAAGAGGTTCAATTTTAGACGGATCGATCAAGGAGATTGCCCATGATGCCCAAAAACGCGGTTTTCCTTCTGTATTTCGTGCAACTTCAACGAGGGCGTTCAGACTGTGATGTCCGATTCTCATTAAGGATAAAGCAGCTGACATTCTTATATCTTCGTCGTCATCTTTTAAAAGCGAAGCGAGTTCGGGAACTGCTTCCTTTGCATCTGCACCAAATTCCCCCAGCACAACGGATGAAATCATTCGGAGGGATTTCTCATCTTTTAAAGCTTTTATGAGTATTGGGACAGCGGCTTTTCCCGTTTTTTTTAGCTCTTTCACTCCTTGAAATACCGTTGCTTCATCGCTGCTTTTTAGTTTCGTTAAGGCTTGAGAGATTATTTCATTTGAACTCATGAAAATTCATCTCCTTAAGAAAAAGTATTAAATCCCTTCTGATTCAACGTTCATATTGATAGAAAGATAAGAATAAAATCGTGCTTAACACGATCATGAAAAGAGGCAGCCAATAGAAAAGAAGGTTTTTGAAAAGAAAAAACAAAAGGATGTAACAAAGGGTGCTCCCCATACAAATGAAAGCAAAATTTTTATAGTATGAAATCAGGCTGAGAGAGGGGTCTTTTTTATATGTTCTAACAAATGCCGCCCAGCGGATGGAAAGCATGAGCATGTATCCTCCAAGCCCGTACAAACTAAATGAAAGGAAATCTGTAAAAGCAGTGTTGAAATGGAAATGCCACATACCCACGCAATAAAGATAAAATAGAAAGATCCAAGCGGTATTCGAGCCTTCCAGCAGCAATGCTTTTTTCCATAGTTTTCCCGGCAGCAAAAAAAGATCTCCAGACTTTGCATGTCTAATTAATCCTGAATAGTAGGAACTGCTGAAAAAAGCTCCGATTGTTAAAACGACCAAAATATAAAACCAATAAATGTTTTTTGCAATGAAAACGGGAACTAAGATGAGAAGAACAAACAAATGAGTAGCATGAAAAAAAATGTATTTCTTGGCAAGCAATATTTCGAGCCAAAGGAAAGAAAAAATACCGTTTAATCCTTTCAGCCCCCACCATGTGTGCATCTCTTTCAGGCTGTTTTTAAAAAAATCGGTTTGATGATCTTGAAACTCCGCCCAAAAATCAGCTTCTTTTACCAATTTTTCTTTGCATTCCGATTTTTTCGTTGTTATTCGAATAATCATGAACGAAAGGGCGATCATGATTAGAAAGGCAAGAAACCCTTGCAGCAAAAAGCTGTTTGTAAATAAATAGCCGATAAAGCCGATATGGTGGCTAATATACTTCTGCCAAATCAATTCATTGGCTTGAAAAAAAGAACCATAGAGAGCAATACCATATATAACGGTGAGAATGAAGGCAACAAAGGAGAAAGCAATTTTTGTTCCTTTTACAGTTCTGGCACAGGACATAGCCATTATCCATGATTCTAATAAAACAATGAGACAAAGTAATCGGATTGATTGTGCTGTTAACCGGCCAAATGGATTTCCTGCCAAAAAATAAACGGCATCAGCTGTGATTCCTGAGAGAAGACAGAGCAACCCTTTCCAAGACAATCGCCATAATAATATGGAATAAACGATTTTAGTGAAAGAATAAGGGGCGGTATAAAGCCATATGACGTCTTGCATGAGCCCAGGTATGCGGTTGGAAAGCAGCCCAAAAATGGTCATGACAATAAAAATTCCTGAGCAAATCCATCCTGTATAGGCAATGTCCCAACTTCTGGAATTAGCCCCCCATTCAAGTTGAAATAGAAAAAACCATATAAATAAAACAAAAATGAACAGAAAGAATTTTATCCCGTGTTTTTGGCTATCGATTTCTCTTTTCGCTTGAAGGAACAAAAATGACCAAATATTAATCATTTGACCAATCCCCTAAACTGCGTATGACTTCTTGCTTCCAGGCTGGATATTCTTCGTTGTTTTTTGGTACGGCCATTTCTTTTACAATACGGCCTTCTCGAATTAATAACACTCTATTAGCCGTTTCCAATACAAATTCGAGGCTGTGGGTGGATATGAGAATGGCGCTATGATGTTTTGATTTACGGACAAGCCAGTTGGCAAGCCATTGTTTGGAAGAAATATCCAAACCGATTGTTGGTTCATCCAATATATATATAGAAGCGTTTTGTATAATGGCGCCAGCCAAAATAACCCTTTGCTTTTGTCCCCTTGACAATTGACCGCTTAATCGATCCGCCAACGATTCAATATTTACCGCTTTTAAAGCTTCATAAACTTTTTTTTGAAGGTCTTTTTTTTCAACTTTGAAGGCTCTGGCGCGAAATTGCAAATGTTCCGCTACGGTTAAGGTAGGGTACAAATATGGGTGATCCGGAATTAGCGAAGCGGATTGCTGCGCTTCAACCGTACCAGGGGAATGCCCCGCAATTTTGATCGTCCCATCATCAGGGGTGTATAATCCAGCGAGACACCTAATGGTTGTTGTTTTACCTGCCCCGTTTGGCCCTAATAAGGCTACGATTTCTCCTGAATGAACGGAAAAAGTTATATCTTCTACACCATCACCGTTACGATATTTTTTCTTCAAATTGGTTACTTGGATGATCTTCATGCCTCTCCTCCATTGTTATACTGAGGGTTGTTTGAAGGTTTCACTGGCCTTCAATTTTTTCTGGAAAGTGTAATCCCAAAGCGGCTTCATGACAAGAATAAAATTGTAAATAAAATGAATGGTTAAGGAGGACAGAAAACCGAACTGGATGAAAAAGAATCCCAGTATAATGCCAAAGATCACTAATTGGATCCATCTGATCCATCTGGGATGAAATCCTGTTCCTTGGTGCATAATGGCCCATAGAATGGAGGAAATGATGATCGCCAAAGCCCAATTGCCGCTCAACCACCATATCGTCGGAATGATCAACAAACGGTAGACTGTTTCCTCTGCAATGGAACTTTGCAGGCCGATGCTTAATCCTTGTTTAAATGTAAAGCCTGACAAGTAAATGGTACGATTGGACAACTCGGGAGAAATTCGCAGCCAATTTTTCTCTTCCAGCCATGAAAAAATTGCTGAAAAAAAACCTAAGCAGCCGATGCCGACACTTAAGCCGACGAAAAACTGCCATACAGCATTATCAAAAAAAGCTATTTGGAGAACATTACTCAAAGAGTGCCCTGCCAATGAACATATATATACGACGAAACCTGTGGCCAATCCTGCTAAAATTGCCGATAAGATTCCAAGAGCATAAACCGTTTTTATGCTGAGGCGGGAATCATAAGTATTGACGATGCTCAGTTGAATGTCTTCTTTTATTGTTATGATGTTACAAAAGAATAGAACCGCCCCCAGCAAGATGCTTGCAGTGATGCCGGCATTTTGGCGAAGGTTGATAAGGATGATGATCGCTGCAATAACGGCCAGGCATGACGCTAATACTCCCGTCATATTTAAGGTAGATTCCATTTGCTCTTTCTTAACCGCTGTTTCGATGTCTTCTGTCAATATCTCTTGTTCTGAACCGATATAGAATATTTGCCCGTTATGGATTTCAACCGTTATTTTCATTCTTACTGGTTGAGATTCGGCAATATACCAGTACGTTTCAATATTTTCCAAGTCTTCTTCTTTTCTGCCTGCACCTGTGAATTGAGATACAGCCCATAATCCATTATCTGAGACGGCAAGCTCTTTTTTTAATTGTTCCGGAGAGGAAAAAGCGCCTTTATGTTTCGCCATTTCTTTCTTTGACAGGTTCGCGGTGTAAAACGTAATTTCTCCATTTGAATTGATGCCAATGATGACTGATCGGTTTTCTCGAACGAATCTAATTCTCCATGATTCGACTAAACCCCAATGATATAAAATATGGCGAACTTTGCTTAACAATCCTAGGTGATGCAGCATATTGACGGTATTTCGGTCGTACCAATACATCGCATAAAAATCCCAATCTGATACATCAATGCCGGAATACCGTTTAATGAATTGCACTGCCAATTCCCGAGCTTCTTTTTTATGTAATAATAGCGATTCGTACGTTTTTGGTTTGAATTTGTAAAACAGAAAGGTTCCTGCAATAGGAAGGATGATCCATAATAAATGGATGATGGTCGTCATCATGGTTTAACCTCAGCTTCTTTTTGAATGGTAAAAGGCAAATCGGCTTCAGGTAATTCTATCTTTCCTATACATCTACATTGTTTAGCAAGTCGCTTCGCTTGCATTAGCCTTTCCGGTGAACCGATCTCCTGCATGCTGTTTTTTAAGACGTTTCCAAGGGATGTATCTTCAATTTGACAAGGTGTAACTTGTCCATCCGCACGAATATACCATGACAAAAATCCCGGCGTGCAGAAATCTGTAAGACTATCATTTTGATGGTGGTCTTCCCAATCAATAATAATGATTTGATCACTCCATCTTTTTTTGGCGTCTGCCAACTGCTGCTTTACTTTCTCCTTCATTTCGCTTGTCATGTCTTGATATTCAGATGCTCTGCCTACGGGAATAGTTTGACCCGCACGAAATACAACTGCGCCAACTTCCACCGATTTTTCGATTACTTCATAAACTTCTTTGTAGTTGAGTTGGTTAACAGTCATAGCAATGAGGACGGGAACCGATGATTGAGCAAAACGTTCGGCATTTTTCAAGCTTTCGGAAAATCCTCCTTCTCTCCCTCTTAACTGGTCATGGGTGCTGCTGTTTCCATCTATACTTATTTGGACACTGACATTTCCCAAGTGGCTGATCAGTTCAATCTCATCGTCGCGCCAATTTAGGCCATTGCTAAAAAGGTTGACGTTCGTAAATAAAGAACTGGCTGTGGCAATGATTTTCAAGAAATTTTTTGTTAGCTTTGCTTCTCCGCCTGTAATGGTGATGTCAGCTACACCGTGAGATGCGAGTTTTTGCAACACTTTTATCCATTGGGAAGATGATAGTTCATCTGGATACGGTTTTCCTGAGCTTGCATAACAGAAAGGACACTTCAAATTGCACATATTTGTTAATTGAAGGGTGCAGCTGATTGGCAAATAGTACTCTGTAGATCCGGTGATCATCAAAGGGTGATTTAGCAGGCCTTTTTTCCACGCTGATGTAAATGGATGTGAATCTAGCTCGTTATTTAATTCTTCCTCACTTACCTTTTCTTTGGAAAGAATCTCCCAAATTCTTGCCGTTTTTTGAACACTGTTATTTTTGGCAAGCATTAAGGCTAATTCTGTTCCCCTGCCGCTAAGTCTAAAATAGAACATGCTTTTTCTGTCAAGCAAAATGGCCCCATGAGGTTGGAAGTGGATCGCAAATTCTGGTGAAGTGTTAGTTGCCGTTTCTAACAATTTTGACATAAAATCCTCCCTCTATAAATGTTGATATATCAATGGTTGTAGCCATTTTAAGGGGTGTCAAAAAATTTTTTTTCGACACGTTTTCTAACTTTGTTTCTCAAATCTGTATATATATGACATTGGATGGGTGCGCTTCACTGCCACTACTCCTTTATTTTAGGGAGCAGTTAAAAAACTGCTCCATTGCAATCCTTTTGAATATAATGGTTATAGCAGGCGCATTGCCGGATGTGGGAGCCAGCAGACTCTAGTCATCGAGATACTTTTTGAGGCCCAGCAGCTCATACATCCAGCCGCTTTCACAATCGAGGTGCCTGCTGGCTTTTTCAGTTCCTTGATAGCTGTTGGCTCCCACTGTTTTTTTTGCTTCTCCATAATCCCATCTCCTTCCAATTAAAAATGGTCATTATTGGAATAAAATATAACTGTTTAAAATTTAGCATAGCGATAATGTCGAAGTAAGAAATAAATTGTCATTTTGTTATAATTTTTTGAAAATTTAATATAAAGATTTCATAACAGCTTGTATTGGTGCAAGAGCTGTTTATTATTGATACAAGTTTCATGCTTATTAGCCTTTTGATACAGGATGTCCGTTTCAGCAACCGGTAAGCCTTATCATCCAACCAGCGATTAGCGATTTACGCTACGGTTTTTGTATAAACTCAAATCCATATGAAGACCTTGCCACTTCCTTCACCTCAGCCCTTTCAGTTACAAAGCGTTTCATTGATGAAAGGCATTTAGAGCGCCACATCAGGAAAATGAAAAAAATATATAAAGCGCGGCGTGACTATGTAAAAAAATGTTTGACTGAACAATTTGGCGACACAGTTAAAATTTTTGGCGATTCCACCGGTTTGCATTTAGTCGCAGAATTTCAAAACATCGTGTTTTTAATCAAGTAGTAAATGAAATAATGAAGAAGCATAAAGTGAAAATTTATCCTGAAGAAGTTCATGCTATTCAAAAAGGAATCCATCAAAACAAAATTATTTTAGGATATGGAAATTTAACAAAAGAAGAAATTGCGGAAGGCATTTTTAGATTAAGGCAGGCTCTAAATTAGGAGGTGTTCATCGTGGGGCATCTAAACGTTTGATGAAGATGAAAACATGTAGGATATTCATTTTAAGTGTCGATAATAAAATTGTCCAAACATGCCCATGAAACGATAATATTGACCAAATACAAAATTTGATGAGAGCGCTGTTTATGGAGGTAAGTTTGCTGGGACTTTAAGTCATGCAGGGTTTTAATCAAACGTTTGTTTAAGGGGTTAAACTCTCTCACAACTTTGAGGGGGTTTTTTTATGTGCTAAAAATTCGTTTCAAATGAATCAATTTCAGAGGATTTTATTTCATCAAATGAATTATCATAGACAGCCCCCGAACAAAACGGGGAAAAAGTTGGTATCATGCAAAACCACATGTATTTTGCCCTTTTGAGTTTTCGCTGGATCTTCAAATTCTAAGCGAATACATTTTACTTCAAGTAGAATGAAAGACAGCGGATCTTAAAGCATGCCGGATAGTGCGTCTGCTAAGTTTAAATGCCTGTATTGATTATAATATACGTTAGTTTTTATGTTGATGGCACATCATTTTGCTTTCATTCGTACCGTCTATGCCGAGTTTCTTTTTCAACGCTCGGATTTTTTCCTCAGGCTCTCGGTCGGGATTTCTGTTTTTTCCCTTTTCAGCATTATGTTGCCTGCATTGAATTTAAATTTTTATTTTTTCCCTTTTCAGCATTATGTTGCCTGCATTGAATTTAAATTTTTATTTGATTTGTTTGATGTTATAAGATATTATAAATCTGTAAAAAAGCGGAAGGATGATGGTTTGGATATGACTAACTAATTCTATCTTTAAGCTGCATTTTTAAGGAAGCGAATATATTTTCTGGATAGGATTAGTATGTGTTTGAAAATGCTAAATACTTAATCACCGCAGTATGCCTGTAGAATAAACCTGCTGTCCAGAAAACGGAATAGCAGGTTTTCTATGTGCTTGAAATAGACCGGAAGAAAGCGTAGGTACTCACTATGTCAATGTCTCAGTGGAGAAAAATGATTATTTTAATGATTAACATGTTTATAACTATTGGAAGCTTCGGCATTATTATCCCCATATTGCCTGCTTATTTGGAGTCCATTGGTCAAGGCGGTACGGCAGCTGGTTTAATGGTCGCAATATTTGCAGGAGCCCAGCTTGTGTTTTCTCCAATTGCAGGGAAATGGACAGATCAGTATGGACGGAAAAAAATGATTGTTTTAGGATTAATCGGTTTAACTGTTTCTATGTTTATCTTTTACGCATTTGATTCCATTTGGTGGCTGTACGCTTCGCGTGTAGTCGGAGGGATAGGCTCCGCGCTTCTGGTACCCGCTATTTTTGCTTATATTGCCGATATTACGACAATTGAGCAGCGGGCTAAAGGCAACAGTTTCATATCAGCAGCCATGTCGCTTGGGATTGTAATAGGACCAGGGGTTGGCGGTTTCTTTGCTGATTTTGGGTTGAAAATGCCTTTTCTTGTTGCAACGATCGTCTCTTTAGCTGCTGTTATTTTTTCATTAACAGTTTTAAAAGAAAGTGTTGAACAACAACATACCCCGGAACAAAAAACGCAAATCAATGATGAGCCGATGTTAAAAAAATTGGTTTCGTCCGCTCATAAGCCTTATTTTATGCTGTTGATTATTACTCTTGTTATGAGCTTTGGTTTAATGGCTTATGAATCTGTCATCGGGTTATATATGGATGATCAGTTTGGGGCAACACCGCAAGAAATTGCTTGGATGGTTACATTAACTGGACTGATAAGTGTGATTGTGCAGTTGTTTGTGGTCGATAAGCTTGTCGGCCGCTTTGGGGAAGGAGCCGTTTTAAATTTCTTTTTAGGCGTAGTTGCAATTGGATTTTTCCTTTCATTGTTTGCCGACAGCTATTCTCTGTTTTTTGTCATCACCCTCTTGATTTTTCTTGCAACATCCATCTTGCGTCCTGTTTTGAACACTCTTATTTCAAAGATGGCTGGAAATGAACAAGGCTTTGCCATGGGGTTAAACAACGCATATATGAGTATAGGAAATATATTGGGGCCGATGTTGGCGGGAATATTATATGATATTCAAATTTTGTATCCTTTCATTTTAGGATGCATTTTATTAGTGTTTACACTTTTTATTACTGTCTTTTGGCAAAACAAGTCATTGAAAAATACGAAACTGGCCAAATCCAAGTCGTCTAGTTAACGCTAAGAACTGTTGTTATTTATCACCTTTTTTAGACCGAAGTGACAAGATGAATAGGCTTGTAAAAATCTATTCTCGTTGGGAAAATTGATTCCAACCCGTAACTTGTTTTAAACAGTGCGGGGAATTGGATCATTTGCTGGCGACGAAGTTCAATTGAAGTCGTCGTACAAGGAAAATAAAGCGCGATCGCTTGGGCGTTTACGGATTTTTGGACAGCCTCTTTAATCAAAGGCTGTCCTTTTTTTGTATTTTGGCATGCCATTCGCATGAAACGTATTCGACCAGCTTGAAATAATTGGTATTAGAAATTAGTTAGATAGCTTAAACTGTTGAACGAACCCGTTGAGCCCTTCTGACAGATTTGCCAACTTCATGGAATTTACTGAAATATCCTCCATCGAGCTGTTCGTCTGTTCGGATGCGGCAGATGTTTGTTCAATTCCTGCTGCAGACTGTTCAGCTAAAGAAATCCACACAACATTTTTGCTTTCACCTCTGTTTTGATCTTTATTTTTGCATATGCCCATAAAGCAGGGGAGAAAATGAACTAAATGAAATGATAAAGATGAATAATTTTTATTCATATTAGATTATAACCAAATATGTTAATTATTGTAAATTTTAGCAGTACCTTTCCTTCTTCTAGACTAAAAAGAATTTGTCATATTTGGATGAAGAAATCATATACATTTAGTGAATTTTTTCACCTTGTTTTAAAAGAAAAATAAAAAGGCGCGGGGGGATATTGTGGATCATTATGTACAGGTGGAAAAAAGAATAGATGTGAGACGAGACCAATTTGCGCTTTCTGAAGGTTATATCCATTCTTCTTTAGAAACTTCGCCATGGGTCCCGTTTGTAGAAAACGTCTGGATACGCCATTTGTCTTTTGATATTCGCAGCAATACTTCCATCAATGTTCTTCGGGTTGGATCTGGCGGCACGCTTGGCAGGCATCGCCACCGCGGTCCTGTCACTGGTTATGTGATTAAAGGAAGCTGGTATTACAAAGAATACGACTGGATCGCAAAACCGGGAGATTTTATTCGCGAAAGTCCGGGCAGGACACATACACTCGTTTCCGACGAAGGGATGGAAACTGTGTTTCATTTAAACGGACCGCTTGAATTTCTCGATGATCAAGACCGTATCATTGAAACGGTAGATGTATTTTGGTTTATCGATCATTACTTAACTTATTGCGAGAAAAATAATTTGCCCATTAATAAAGATTTGTTTTTATGATCCTTTGAAACTGATGCAAAAAATGATAGCGTTTACAAAGATAAAGAACCGTTCTAGTTCGGAACGGTTTTTTTCATTTATATCTAAGAATTTCTATTTCATGAGTCAGTGCATTTGACATAATACCTTGTGGTTTCATATAATTTGAAACTAAATGATGTAAAAAGGAGCAAGACTATGGAAAAAAATCATCAAAATCCATTACAAGACATTCATCAATCAATTGTATTAGAAGCCTTAATTGAAAAAGTTTGGGAGGCGGCGGCTACGTCAGAGGGGATTGCGTCATGGTTCATGCCAAATGATTTTCAGCCAAAGCTGGGACATGAATTCCATCTGCAATCTCCTTTCGGGCCGTCTCCATGTAAAGTGGTAGAACTTGAACCGCCTTACCGCCTCTCTTTCACATGGGATACAGAAGGCTGGGTTGTTTCATTTATTTTGAAGGATTTAGGGGATAAAACTGAATTTACTCTTATTCACAGCGGATGGAAGCATCCTGACGATGTGCTGCCTAAAGTAAATGAAAAAAGCTCTGTTGTTCGTGAACGGATGAATCATGGCTGGATGAACATTTTAAAAAAATTGCAAAAGGTTGTGGAATAACAAAAAATTCATTTACGTTTTCAGATCCAGCTCGAGGAAATAACTTGGAGGAAAAGAAAACAGCAAAAAAATTAGGGAGATGATGATCTCCCCAATGCAATCGCCATATCGTCCGAAGAATAGAGGAAAAGGCGGCTGCACTTTTTTGAACAACTGAAAAAAAGATTTTTTATTAAATCTTTTCGAATACTTCCAATTTTAGCGGATGTGCTAAAGCTTCAGTCATTAAATAGGAAAGAGTTGATTCCGCGCCCCGATTTTGATTAGGGCCATCGGAGTTCAGACCGTCACAGCAGCTGCCATCGCTAGGATCGACTAAAGGAATGTGATGGTCATTCCCGCCATAAAACCAGTCTCGGCAGCGCAGTACAACTTGTAAGTAAGCAGAATCATCCAAAATATGATAAGCTTCGTTTGCAGCTAAAGCTAGTTTCATAACATCGATGGGCTGCTGATCCCAGTCGGCGCGATTGTGGCGGCTGCACCAACCCCGGTTGCCGATTGGACGAATGGAGGAGCTGTTGAATCCGCCCATCTTTTCGATGAGAAAATCAAGACTCTCTTTGGCAATTCGCAATGTTTCATTGCGACGGTTGTATCGATAGGATAAAAATAATCCCCAAGGCAAAATTCCATTGGCATATGTCATTTGTTTTTCGAACCAATGCCAATCTTCCGTTCGGTGCTCTTTGTATGCTGTTAATAAACTATGTTCGCATGTCTCTGCCAATTGTTTAAGTTCATCTTCTGCTATTCCAAGAGAGGAAATGCTGTTTTTCTTTTCCATGAGCAGTTTGCTGCAGCTGGCCAGCACCCATGCTTGGCTGCGGGCAAAACGAAGCTTGCGGCATGCAGAAAGGGCATTGCGCAAAATTTCTGCTGCCACATAGCGGCGGGCATTGTCATTAAGTTTTAAATAGGCCATTGTCACTGCCCAAACTGATCGACCAAGACAATCTTCAGATCGAGTTTCCGATTCAGGTGTTCGGTCATAATAAAAGTTATTATGAAACCATCCATCATCCCTTTGAGCCCAAAGCAAAAAGGCTAAATACCGATCAAGCATTCCGTAGAGTCTCTTCAATTCAGACGGTTCATCTTGAAGAAGCTCTATCCATTCAATACATAGCCAAAGGGCGCGCGCATTGTCGTCTGTTGAATATCCTTCTTTACGGCGCGGAATCCGGCCGAGGCAATGCTCGATCAACCCTGTATCGTCAGTTAAACGTTCCAAATGATCAAAATTAATATTTGGTTGGGGCAACGTGTTTCACCACGCTTTCGTTCGGCTCTTTCACACCCTTCTCATCCAAGTCCATTTCGCCGATTTTGGCAAACAGCTTCAAATATTGCATCCCGACAGTTGGCCAATGGGTTGCCTTTCCAATCTGCCGAATTCGATTTTCCCATTGGTGCAATGCATTGTCATCCATTAATAGCTCTTTTAATCGCTGTTCCCATGCTTTGATGTCGCCATACGGAAGAAGCAGTTCTTCACAGCCTTTTAATAAATCTTGCGCATGTTCGTATGGCGTGGAGAGAATCGGACGGCCTATTCCGACGGCATAAGCCAGCGTTCCGCTTGTGATTTGCTGCAAGCCCGGATAAGGAGTTACATATAGATCACACGCTGTTAAGTAGGAGACGAGCTCCTCTTCATTAAAGTAACGGTCAATCATTCGGACATTCTCTTCTAATCCGAGCTGACGAATCATGTTTTGCAGCTCTTCACGGTATGATTCTCCTTCCCGCTTTTTCACTTCAGGATGCGTTTGTCCCGCGATAATATATAACGTTTCCGGTACTTCACGGACAACTTCTGGGAGGGCTGAAATTAGAGACTCGATTCCTTTGCCGCGATTCAGTAATCCAAATGTAAGCAATACTTTTCTGCCTTCAAATCCCAGCTGGCGGCGAAGCTGATCCCGCTCGTTATCTCGAGGTTTAGGCGATCCATGTGGAATGTAGACAATTTTATTTTCGGGCAAATTATACGCTCGGACTAAATAAGAGACAGCCTTGCGATTCATGACGACTATAGCGTCGCTTAAATCGGCAATTTCCTGCTGGACTTGCCGATATGGCGGCTTAGGATCAGAGAAAATCGTGTGAAACGTCGTAACGAGCGGTTTATTTAATGCGCGTACAAAGTCGACTATGTACTCTCCCGCTTCACCGCCGAAAATGCCGAATTCATGCTGCAAAACTACAACAGAAATATCGCTTCGATTGACCCTTTTGGCCATCTTCACATAAGCTGAACGATCTTGCATTGGCAAAGGCCAAAATCTCGGATTATTTTCATATACATTTCTGTCATCATTTTCATTATAAAGTACAATGATTGGGTCTCGATTACCGCGTTTGCCAGCAGCGCTTACGTTTGTAAATACATGTTCAGTGAAGGTAGCAATACCGCAGCGGCGCGGAGGATATGTGCTGACATATGCAATTCGACTCATGCTTGCATCACCCTCTCATATTGGTTCAAGATCAAGTTGTCGTACACTTTACCTTCATTTAAGAATGTCTTGTAAGCCATAATACTGTTGTTGACACGAATATTATCGCTTATGCTTGATTGATCCCAAAGAATAGAGTTTGAAAAATGCACTTTGGAGCCAATGCGGCAATGATCACCAATCACTGCAAACGGACCAATTACTGACTGATCGCCTACCTCGACATTATCCCCGATTAAAACAGGAGGGATAAAGCGGACGGCAGATCCGATTTTGGTGTCTTTTCCTAACCAAACGCCCGGTTGAACTTGATTTCCGCGAGTAGGCAACGGGTTCCGATTTTCAAGAACGTCCCAATGAATTTTCCGGTAACGTTCTGGTGTTCCCATATCAAACCAGTAACCGCTGCTTATTTTTCCGTATACATTTTTGCTTTTTTGAATAAGGGTGGGAAATGTTTCACGTTCGATAGAAACTTCACGTCCTGCTGGAATGTAGCGCATTACTTCTGGTTCAAGAATGTACAAACCAGCATTGATCAAATTTGATGGTGCTTCTTCACGACGAGGCTTTTCAACAAAACGCAAAATCCGGCTGGAATCGTCCAGTTGAACGACACCGTAAGAAGAAGGGTCATCTACTTCCGTCAGTGCAATTGTGGCGATCCCGCCGCTTTGTTCGTGAAATTCAAGAAGAGGAATCAAGTTTGGCAAGTGAACAATGTCGGCATTTACAACAAGAAATCTTTCCTTCAAAAATCTTTCAGCATTTTTGATAGCTCCTGCTGTTCCCATTTGATGTGTTTCATCAGAGTACTCAATGTCTACACCGAAACGTTTGCCGTCTCCGAAGTAATTTTTTATGACATCTGAACAGTGATGTGAGGCTATTACGAATTGGTTGATTCCTTGATCGCGAAGATAAGTGATGAGGTGTTCGAGCCATGGCCGGTTAGCAATGGGTGCCATCGGTTTCGGCAAATTTTCAGTTAATGGGCGTAAACGTGTTCCTAAACCACCAGCTAACAGTAATGTTTTCATTTGTCATCCCTCCATTAGTCTATGATTATGAAGTTCATAACAGATGGATGAATGAAAAATGAAAGTGGCGTATATTGTTAGCACTCAAACCTACTGGTTGCTAATAAATATTATAACAAAATTCCTTATATAAGTAAAATGTATGAATTTCAACTCAGTCGGGGGTTTTCCTATACTTAATGAAAAAAGGGGCATATAACACCCTTTTGTTCAAAGTCTCCACTCCGATTGATAGAAGCTTAAAAAATGTTTGAAAAACCTCTAAGAAGAGTGCTGTTTGTTTTAATGTCTAATTATTCAGAAAATCTATCAAAAGCCTTATGAAATGATATAATCTCCTTGAATTTTATGAAGAAAGCAGGTGATATCGTTGAACTATTGTCAACAATGCGGACACCGATTAGAAGAAAATCAAACATTTTGTACGAATTGCGGCGCGAAAGTCGTAGAATCACAAAACGCCGTACAATCGCAAAATGTAATGAAGGCAGGGGAGGGATCAGGATCAAGAAGACCGGTGCTGGCAACGAAAAAATCTAAGATTTTTGCAAGTATTGGAGTTCTATTAATTTTAGTAATTGCAAGTTCATTTTTTATTGTAAAATCGGTCTATAAACCGACAAAACTGGCGGAAAATTTTATTCTAGCGATCAACAATCATGATGCAAAAAAAGTGGCTCATTTACTAAACTCGAAGCAATCGGATATAAAAATAGATGAAAAAGTGGCCAAACAATTAATTGACCATTATCAAATGAACCCATCGGAATTTTCTGAACTGAAAAATAGCTTGCATAAAGAAGCCGTTATTTATGAAAAAGGGGCATTTCCTGAGCATACAGATGCAGATATTTCGATCAATAAATTAGGAAAAAAATGGTTATTTTTTGACTATTATGCACTCATACCTAAAAATTTATATATTGTCGTAACGGCAAATCATGATAGCCATATTTACATAGATGGAAAAAAATATGAACCTATAAAAAAAGACGAAGAACGGACTTACGGGCCGTTTTTGCCAATCAATCATAAAGTGCAAGCAGTATACAAAGGAGAATACGCAGACGTAAAGCAAGTGGAAGAAGTTTCGCCAAGTGATGCAGAAGAAAATAAAGTGTACATAAATTTTGATTTAACTGGAGATTATGTATATTTATATTCAAATATTGAAGATGCCACTTTATTCGTCAATGGAAAGAGCACAGGTTTAAAAATTTCGGATGTAGAAGAGTTTGGACCAGTTGCAACAGACGGTTCGATGACGCTTCATGCCGAAATAAAAACTGCTGATGGTACGGTGAAAAGCAATAAAAAGACAATTAAAGAAGCCGGGGAAACGATTGATCTATTATTTGAACAAGAAATTCCAATGGAAGATTTCGAAGATGTTGGAGATTCATTAAAAGACTATCATGATGAACAATCGGAGATCGAAAATGTGATTATGAGCCATTATACTAGTATCTCAAGCGGTGACTACGAAACTGCATATGCAATGTTTTCCTCAAGCCGTCGCAGTAAAATTAGCTATGAAAAATGGTCTAAAGGGCTAAAAAACAATTTTAAAAATGAAGTTACGAATGTAAGTGTGGAAAGTATAGAAAATGATCAAGCGACAGTGAGTTTTCAATTAACTTCTTATGACAAACAGGACGACGGCTCCACATTAGTACAAGAATGGGGAGGGAAATGGTATTTAGTGAAGGAATCAGACGGCTGGAAATTAGCAACGCCTGAAATTAAAAAGCTAAATACTAGAACGGAATGAAATGGAAATCTTTGCTTCTCATTTTCGCCATATTTATTTTGAGTATTTTTGCCATTATATCAATCCCGAAATTGCCGCTCTTTCAGGAAAATCAAAAAACAAAGATTCAAGACCAGCATGAAGAACCGGAAGTAAAAGAAGCGGGTAATGTTGCAGCTTTGCAAGAAGAAAAAAACGATAAGAAAGAAGAAACGGTCGAAGAAAAAGCAGCTAGAATAGTGGATGATATGTCTTTGGGCGAGAAGGTCGGCCAGCTTTTGATGGTGGGCTTTAAAAGCACGGAAAAAGACGAGGAAATAACCGATTTAATCGTAAACAAACATATCGGTTCTGTCATTTTGTTTGACCGCAACATGGAGACTCCGGAACAAGTTGCGCAATTAAATAATTCTTTGCAAAGGCTCGCGCTGAAAAAGCGGTTTGGAGTGCCGCTTATGATCGGAGTGGACCAAGAAGGGGGAGACATTTTGCGGATGAGAGAAAAAGTGTCTCCCATCCCATCCCAACAGAAGCTAGGGCAAGCTGCAAATGAAAAAGCGGTGTACGATATTGCTCTTCTGAACGGAAGGGAATTGGCTGCCATGGGATTTCATCTAAATTTTGCACCCGTTTTGGATTTGTCAGAGACTGACAGCCGATCTTTTGGTACAAATCCGGAAGCGGTCTATACGTATGGTGCAAAAGTGGTTCAAGGATTGCATGAAGCGAAGATTACAGCAACGCTCAAGCATTTTCCCGGCAACGGAAGAAGCAGCGTTGATCCGCATATTGACACTTCTTCTGTAAAAGCGGACAAATTGGATTTGGAGAATTCCGATATTTATCCATTTAAAAAGCTCATTGAAAATACAGATCACAATCAATTTTTCATTATGATGACTCACATTAAATATCCAAGTTATGATCCTAGCAAACCAGCAAGTTTATCTTCTGTTATGATTCAAAAGCTGCTTCGGGAAAAGCTGGGGTATAAAGGAATTGTTGTCACGGATGATCTTGAAATGGGCGCAGTAAATAAATATTATTCATATGAAGATATGGCAATCGAAGCGATTAATGCCGGAGCGGATTTGCTGCTCGTTTGCCATGAATATGAGCATCAAGTGGAGGTTTATAATGGCTTAGTGAAAGCAGTGAAAGACGGAAAAATTCAAGAAAAACGCATCAACGAAGCGGTGACAAGAGTGCTAATGCATAAATTATCCACTATTCAAAATCCGATCGTTGATCCGCAATATGCGAAAGAAACAGTTGGAAGCAAGGAGCATAAAACACTGATCGAAAATTGGATGAATACAAAGGAACAGTGATTCAATTAAATTCGTAGAAGACCTTCATTCAATGTTTGGGCAAGCCGATTGTAGGCGGCTGCCCATGTTATACCAATCAATGGAGGAGGAACAATAGAGGAAAATGATTTGTCATCAATGTGGAAATGAACAAGAAAAAGGAAATTTTTGTGGGAAATGCGGGGCAAAATTGAATAATGATCCAAATCTACAAGAAACAGTGGGAGGCGGCGGGGATCAGGCTTCAATTAACAGAAATCCCCAACCGTCTTATGGCCAAGCAGCTTCCACGCAAATGAATGAACATGTAGAAAAGGTTAAAAAGCAGTCAAAA
Organism: Aeribacillus sp. FSL K6-2833; assembly: GCF_037965815.1. Taxonomy (GTDB): domain Bacteria; phylum Bacillota; class Bacilli; order Bacillales; family Aeribacillaceae; genus Aeribacillus; species Aeribacillus composti. Next base: position 312,949 of record NZ_CP150189.1, read on the forward strand.
GTATATGGAAGCTATTTCGTTCATTTTTTGAAACATCCGTCATCCATTTTTGGCAAAGAAAAAAATGAATGGGTGAATGGCTTTATCAGCATTATTTTATTTGTGTTCATTGTCACACTAACGGTTAGCGTTTTTGTCCGCAATCTATTTAAATCGGCAATTCATGGTACTCAAGGACTGATAAATGAGTTTTATGATGGACCTTCGTATATTTCGGTATTTTTTCATGTTTTTATATTTGTTTTTCTTATTGTTGCGCTCGTGTTATTGTGTATGTTCATTGTTAATAAATTGTTTGGATCAAGTGCATCTTTTCAAGAGGTAACAGCTATATATGGAGCACATCTTACCACTGCGATCATTGTTTCGCTTATCGCGTTATTGCTAGTTTTGTTAAAATCCCATGTTTATGGAAACATTGTGCTGATCATTTCACTTTTGCTTGCGATCGTTTTAATTCCATATTATTTGATAAGTGTACTGCTAACGAAATATTCAAAAGGAATAGATCCTTTATACTCATTTTTTATCTATGTTGCTATATTTTCCATCGTGTTTGCGATTTTTATCGGTATATTGGCTGATTCGGCAATGGGAAGAATTGTTGATCAATGGAGATATTTTTGGTGATGGAGTGACATTAAACATTTTGAACGAATCTAAATATTAGCTGCTTTAATTTTCATACAATATAGACTTACACAATGAGTACCGTTAAGCCTTAAAAGCATCAGATCACCTTCTGCGCTGGTATGCCCGCCGCATACCAGCGTTTCATATGTTAATAGGCTGATTTTCATTCTATTGTATGATATGACACTTTAAGTTAAGCCGTTATGAGAAAATTGGAAGCAGTATGGAACAATTGGCCGATATTCTAGGCAAACTATAAGCTGAAACTGGACATATTTTAATCGTTTGCCTAAAATGAAGCTAAAGGAAATACCAAAACAATCCAAAAAATTGTTTTCAAAGGAAGGTGATGCTCAACATGGATGCAAAGGCGAAAAAAACGGCTTTACGTGGAATTACATATGGCTTGTACATTGTCGGAACGAAAGATGAAAACGGTGCCAATGGATTTGCTGGAAATTGGTTGACGCAAACCTCTTTTGAACCGCCTTTAGTTGCAGTTGCCGCAAAAGCGGGTACACGTTCACAACAACAAATTGCCAAAAGCGGAGTATTTAGCGTCAATATTTTGGAGACGGGTCAGAAGGACATGGTTACTGCCTTTTTCCGATCCATTGAACCGGAAGGAAACAAGCTGGCTGGATACGAATTTTATACGGAAGAAACAGGATGCCCGATTTTTAAAGATGCGTTGAGCTTTTTTGAGTGTAAAGTGGTGGAAAAAATAGAAAAAGGTGACCACTATATTTACGTCGGTGAAGTGATCAATGCCGGCGTGCATCGGGAAGGCGATCCACTAACATTGAAAGAAACCGGTTTCTATTATGGAGGCTAAACTTTTTATAAGAATAATGTTCCGGTTAAAAAGACCTGCAAATTTTATTATTTGAGACGAAAAATAAGAATATAGTTTTGTTCGGCTAAAGATTGAAGCAAGATTTTAAAGAATAAGCGATGATGACTTACGATTATTTGAAGCGGGCGTTCATTTTCGCCTGCTTCAAGCGCTTTTTCCAAGTGAATGTACGTAGTATAAGTATATGAATTCATTGAAATTTTCATAAAAAAATAGTATAATACGATTTATTGTACGAATCATGCAAATTATTTTAATAAATTAATTTTAAAAAATTTCATCATGGTGGGATAAATAATTATGGATAAGGATAACAAGCTATCATTTTCATCACTTACTGTTATTGGTGTTATGTTGTTTGCCCTATTTTTTGGGGCGGGGAATTTAATATTTCCAGCTCAGCTTGGACAAAATGCCGGGGAGAATCTTTGGTTTGCTGTGACTGGATTTATTATTACTGGAGTCGGATTGCCGTTCCTCGGGATTATTGCGATGAGTTTTTCTGGAAGCAGTGATTTACAAGAGCTTTCTAGTAGAGTTCATCCGACTTATGCCGTCTTTCTCACATCATTGCTCTATTTAACAATTGGTCCTTTTTTTGCAGCACCACGGACTGGAACTGTTGCGTATGAAGTAGGTATTGCGCCGTTTGTTGCAGAGGAATTTCATCAGGTTGGATTGCTTATTTATACACTGCTATTTTTTGCTGTGACTTTTTGGTTTTCTTTATATCCGGCTAAAATTGTTGATAATGTTGGAAAACTTCTAGCGCCTGGAATTGTGATTCTTCTTGCCATACTTTTATTTATGGTAGTTGTGAATCCTATTGGGGATATTGGTTCAGCGCAAGGAGTGTATAAAACTCATGCGTTCGCTCAAGGCTTTATAGATGGCTATAATACAATGGACGCCCTTGCATCACTTGTATTTGGCATTATTGTGATCAATGCCATTCGCAAATTAGGTGTAACATCAAAAAAAGATATTATGAAAGCTACAGCAAAATCAGGAACTGTTGCCATTTCACTGCTTGCACTGATTTATATAGGAATTGCTTATTTAGGAGCAACAAGTACAGAAGCTTTCGGAATTTTTGAAACAGGCGGACCAGTTCTCAGCAATGCGGCTTCACACTATTTTGGCACATTCGGCTTAATTATGCTGGCTATTATTATCATTCTTGCATGTTTAACGACTGCCATTGGTTTAATAACGGCGAATGCTGAATATTTTCATAAATTGGTTCCGAAAATCGGCTATAAAACGTGGGTTGTCTTCTTTAGCTTACTTACTTTTGTAATAGCAAACTTTGGATTAACGAACATTATTTCATTTTCTATCCCTGTCTTAATGTTCATCTATCCGCTAGCGATTGTTTTGATTTTGTTAACGTTCTTGTCGCCGCTTTTCCATCACGCACGCATTGTATATGCTTCAGCGACTGGAGTTACATTTTTAATCAGTATTTTTGACGGTTTGAAATCATTATGTAATTCACTTGGAATTGATTATTTCGGATGGATGGTACCGATTGTTTCGTTCTATGAACAAGTGTTGCCATTTTATAAACAAGGACTCGGCTGGTTTATTCCAGCGATCATTGTCATTATTATTACAGGTATTGTCGGAAGGGTTCAGGCCAAATCAACTGTTAGAGCGTAAAATGTTCTATTATAATAATAGAAAGAATAGTTTGAATTTTTATAAGCTATAAAAAAGGAACTTTCTTAAGGAAGGTTCCTTTTTTTGATCAAACTTGACCATTGACAATTTTTTATAAAGTAAAGGAAGATTCTTTTTATTATTTAGTGATTATGGTATTTTTCTTGTAGAGGTTAAAGTCTATCCACCCTTCGCAAGTTCGGATTTAAAAATAAAGGATATTTAGCAGCTGCTAGAAGTATCCCCTTTACAATATAATGGAATGATATCAGAAGCTTTGAAGATGTATGCCGTTCTTTAGACTTTATTAATTGAGAGAAAACCTTTAAGGAAGGGAAATAGGAATATATATTGTAAGGGTAACATCGGCCGCCAGATGGTTCTATGTTCGGCAGCTGAATGCAATTTGTGATTAGTTGATGAACAGAAAAGAAGGATTTCATTACACTTTATAAAAGGAAGTGTGACGTTGTGAAAGCCAAACAATTATTGGTATTACTATTTATTACAATAATCATTTCTGCTTGCAGTTCAAATAAAGAACAATCAACCATGGAGCACGCGCCGAATGGCGACTTGTGGGAAACAACTGCTTCAAGGGATGAACTGCCGACCTTTTTAAATGAATATAGCGAAAACATTCAAATCATCTATCAAGCAGCCGGAAAATCAATGGAGCTGCTGCAATGGATTCCTTGTTATTGTGGCTGCGGCGATCATGCCGGACATCGGAGCAGTCTAAATTGTTTTGTTAAGCAAGTAAATCAAAATGGTTCTGTTGTATGGGATGACCATGGAACACGCTGCAACGTCTGCTTAGAAATTGCAGCAGAAGCAATCAAAATGAAGCAAGATGGAAAAACGGTAAAAGAAATTCGCCAATATATAGATGAAAAATACAAAGAAGGCTATGCGAACCCGACAGACACACCAATGCCGTTATAAAGAAAAGGATGAGACCAATTATTGGTTTCATCTTTTCTATGTTTTATGCTTTGTCGAAACTGTTTTTGTCCTCAGGACTTGATCATGATGGAAAAAGGCTTGTGATTAGACATTTAATCTTGAATATCCATCAATACTGTTTTTTGTTATTTTTACATAATAAAATTGTCGGAGAAAGCTCCTTCGGCTTTTTTTGACCGATCCTCCACGCTTTCCAAGAAAGAATTATTTATTTCCCTGATCCATTATATATAATCATATTCCCTTTCGCTCCATGACCCATTTTCCATTCTGCCTTTCCCTCATGTCTAATTCTAAGGACTGATCTAATAAAACTAGCAAGAAAAGTCGAAATTTTTAAAAACATACTTGACAAATAGGAATAATGGAATTAATATCATACTTAAATCTTTTACTTTTATCCGGTTGCCCACTGGACCGCCAGAGGCTCATATCAGTTCCTAATATTAGGGATCTGATATGAGCCTTTTTTATTAAAATTTAAGGAGGGAAAATCAATGGGTTTACAATTTGCTTATTGGGCGCCAAACGTTAGTGGAGGGCTTGTGATCTCTAATCTGCCACAGAAAACAGGCTGGTCATTTGAGGATAACAAACGTTATGCACAAATAGCTGAAGAAAATGGTTTTGATTACGTCCTGCTGCAAACAAGATTTTTCGCCAGCTACGGAGCTGAAAAACAATTAGAAGCCGCTGCGCTTGCTTCTGCACTTGCCGCTAGTACCAAAAAATTAAACATTATTACAGCTGTGCTGCCCGGTCTATGGCATCCAGGTGTCATAGCAAAAATTATTTCAACGATTGATCATATCAGTAATGGCCGTGCTTCAATTAATATTGTCAGCGGATGGTTTAAAAATGAATTTATCGGTTATGGGGAACCGTGGTTAGACCATGATGAACGTTATCGACGGTCTGAAGAATTTATACAGGTTCTACGAGATTTGTGGACAAAGGAAACCACTACTTTTAAAGGAGATTTTTATCGTATAAATGAAGCGCCATTAAAGCCTAAACCTATTAATATCCCGAAAATTTTCCAAGGCGGAAACTCGAAAGCAGCAAGAGAAATGGCTGGACGAGTTTCAGATGTTTATTTCATGAATGGAAACTCGCTGGAAAATCTGAAAAAGCAAATTGATCATGTGAAATCATTGGCTGAATCGAACGGAAGAAACATCCAATTCGGTGTTAATGGCTTCGTGATTGTTCGTGATACAGAAGAAGAAGCAAAACAAGTTTTAAAAGATATTGTTTTACATGCAGATAAAGAAGCTGTGGAAGGCTTTGAAAGTCAAGTGAAATTCGCAGGGAAAGCCTCTCCTGAAGGTGAAGGAATGTGGGCGGAATCCACCTTCGAAGATCTTGTGCAATATAATGACGGTTTCAAAACAGGTTTGATTGGAACGGCAGAACAAGTGGCAGATCGCATCATTGAGCTGAAAAAAATAGGAGTCGATATTGTTTTGACAGGATTTTTACATTACGATGAAGACTTAAAAGCCTTTGGTGAAAAAGTCATTCCGCTCGTAAGAGAAAAAGAAGCAAAATTGGAGGGAATCCTAGCCAACTAAATAAAGAAGCATAAGACTCGAAATGAGTAAGCTTTCGGAACAACTAACAAATGAATACGAATGATGTTGGGCATTCAACATCAAGAAATGAGGAGTCTCTTTCTTTAAATAATACTTGACATATAGGAATAATATGTATTAATTTAGTTATAAACAAAATAGTTTGATGAATGCTGACTGGACAACTAGAGGCTCTCAATTCAAGATCATATTTCTTGAAATGAGAGTCTCTTTCCTTTTTTTACAAACATGGAAAGGTGGATTAGCGGTGGCAAATAGTTATGTGAACATATTGGATTATAAAGCGGAAAAACAAAAATCTTTGCGAGAAAATGAATATTTGAATTTGCCGGATTTACAATTTTTCCTTTGGTGCCAAAAGAATTATCGGATAAATAAAGGTGTTTTCAATACGATTGACAATTGGTTTTATACAAATGGAGTCGTTTCTATTATTCATCGTCGAATTTATATTTTAGCTTTTCTGGAATTTGTCAAAAGAGAAGATGCGGATTTTAAAAAACGCAAATATATCCGTTTTGGAAACGGAGGTCTTTCAAAGAAGCTTCATCAATTTATGAATGAAATAATGGAACAATAGAACGATTATGTCAGTAAACTATTAATCACAAACATTATTTAGATAAAGAAGACAAAGGGGTAACTAATGAATGAGTGTTGCAGAAGGAACAGGTCATTACCTTGACACAGCTTTGCAGTTAGCAAAAGAGTTTGCTAAAACTGCAATTGAAAGGGATGAACGAGGAGGAACAGCAAAAGCAGAACGTGATCTGCTTAGAAAAAGCGGATTACTTTCACTTATCATCCCGAAGTCTTTAGGCGGACTGGGGAAGGATTGGAAAGCTGTGCTGCAAATTACACGTGAGCTGGCAAAAGTAGACGGGTCATTGGCTCACTTATTCGGCTATCATTTCTTATGCTTGACATCCGTACATCTATTCGGTTCCCCTCAGCAGAAAGAGAAGTATTATAAGGAAACGGCTGAAAATAATTTGTTTTGGGGAAATACCTATAATCCTCTTGATGAAAGCTTGCTCGTAAAGCGAGAAGGGGATCAGTTAAAGCTAATTGGGAAAAAAAGCTTTTGCTCGGGTGCTAAAGATTCAGACCGGCTGCTTATATCAGCTAAAAGTCCAAATCAAGATCGCCCTGTTATTGCCGTTATTCCTACTAATCGGACAGGAATAATCATTAATGATGATTGGGATAGCTTCGGCCAACGGCAAACGGATAGCGGCACTGTTGTTTTTCAAGATGTACTGCTGAAGGAAGAAGAGATATTAAATTTCTATGAACAAGAACCTGAAAGCTTTTTCCCTACTATAAGGACGCATACTGCTCAAACCATTTTAGTTCATGTTCTTCTTGGAATTGCGGAGGGAGCATTTGAAGAAGCGAAAAACTATACGAAAAATATCACTCGTCCTTGGCTGACCTCTAAAGTAGATCAGGCGACGAGCGATCCATATACGATTCGCCAGTATGGAGATTTATATGTGCAGTTAAAAGCTGCAGCTGCATTGGCCCAAGACGCTTCAAATGCTCTGCAAGAAGCATGGGATAAAGAAAGGGCATTAACAGAACAGGAACGTGGAGAGTGTGGAATTATCATTGCGACTGCAAAGGTTGCAACAGCAAAAGCAGCTTTAGAGCTTACCAGCCGTATGTTTGAAGTAATGGGGGCAAGGGCAACTTTAGGAAAATATCGGTTTGACCGCTTTTGGCGAAATGTAAGGACTCACACGTTGCATGATCCCATTGAATATAAAATCCGTGATATCGGAGAATGGGCTCTTAACGGTAAATTGCCTGAGATTACACCGTATTCTTAATGTATAAACGATCGAATTTAATTGAAGAAAGGTGATGACATTATGTCAAATATCGTGATTATTTCCGGAAGTCCATCTAAACCATCAAGAAGCTTAGCTATCTCTGCTTATTTAGAAAAAAGGATCAAGGCTGAAGGGCTGAATGCGTCTACCATTTCAGTTCGTGACCTGCCGGCAGAAGATCTTTTATTTGCCAACTTCAACAGCCCAAAAATTCAAGAGGTTTTAGCACAGATTGAACAAGCACAGGCAGTTATTATTGTAAGTCCTGTATATAAAGCAAGCTATCCAGGGGTGTTAAAAGCCCTGTTAGATTTCATTCCTGAAAAAGGATTCGTTGATAAAGTTGTTCTCCCAGTGGTTACCGGCGGAACAGCAGCTCATCTTTTAACATTGGAATATGCTATTAAGCCGATTGCTTCTGTGTTAGGCAGCCAGGAGATTTTAAAAGGAGTGTATTTCGTAGATTCTCAAATTGGCTATCACGAAGATCAGGTTACTTTTATTGATGCGGAAATAGAATCGAGATTACAAACATCATTGAATGATCTATTAAGCCGGTTAAAAGTTGAACAATTAAAATAGTGATTTATATATTGTTTGCACCGAACAGAAAGGATGTTTCATCCTGCTTACGGAGATGGAAAATAATGGTGACAGAACTGTCACCAATAAATTGCTTAAGCTGCCGTTGATTCCAACCAAAAAATTCTTACCTTTGTATAGGGAAATATATTACTTTAGCAAAAATTTCATACGATCAAATGTATCATGTTGACTGGACGACCAGAGACATATCATCGCAAGTTTCGTACTTGCAAAGATAGTCTCTGTTTTTTTTCGTTATAAACCTTTAAATAAAACGAAGAAAAAGATGTAACTACAAGTATTTGAGAAAGAGACACGTACCTTTCAAAATTTGTGAATAATGATCCCACTCTATTTCAGTTTTGATATATAGAATCACAGACATTATCGGTCCATGGAATGATAACTAAACGACAATGTCAAATTTACGGTTAGTCGGGAGGAAATCATATGAAGAAAAAGCGAATTTATTTAAACGCTTTTGATATGAATTGTGTGGCGCATCAATCTCCGGGATTATGGGTGCATCCTGAAGATCAGTCATACCGATATAAAGATATTGAATATTGGGTTGAGCTGGCGCAATTACTGGAAAAAGGGCGGTTCGATGGATTATTTATTGCAGATGTAATCGGCATTTATGATGTGTATGGAAATGATAAAACAACAGCAGTACGTGAAGCAACCCAAGTTCCAGTCAATGACCCTATTTTACTTGTTTCTGCAATGGCGCATGCAACGGAGCATTTAGGCTTTGGGATCACATGCTCTACAACATTTGAGCATCCATATACATTTGCACGCAGAATGTCGACTTTAGACCATTTAACAAAGGGCCGAGTAGGCTGGAATATTGTTACTTCCTATTTGGAAAGCGGAACGAAAAACATCGATATTGGCGATCGGTTCCTCCATTCAGAACGATATAATATTGCGGAAGAATATTTGGAAGTTTGCTATAAATTATGGGAAGGCAGCTGGGAAGACGATGCTGTTATAAAAGATAGAGATAGAAAAATTTTCACAGACCCAGCGAAAGTTCATGAAATAAATCATCACGGCAAATATTTTAATGTGCCAGGCATTCATTTGTGCGAGCCGTCGCCGCAAAGAACACCTGTTTTATATCAAGCAGGCGCTTCAGCGAGAGGGCGTCAATTTGCAGCAAAACATGCTGAGTGCACATTTGTTTCGATGCCAGGAAAAGAGCCTATCGCTTCATATGTTAAAAATTTAAGAGCCCAGGCTGCTGAATTTGGCAGGGATCCGCAAAGCATAAAAGTATTCGCTTTGTTCACACCGATTGTTGGGCGGACGGAGGAGGAAGCGTGGGCGAAATATGAAGAATTATCGCAATATATCAGCTATGAAGGGGCCCTTTCTTTATTAGGCGGCTGGTCAGGTGTTGATTTTTCAAAATATGATCCTGATCAAGAAATTGAATACATTGATACTAACGCCATCAAATCAGTGCTCGAATCATTAACGAAAGCAAGTCCAAATAAAAAATGGACTGTCCGCGAGCTGGCGAATTTTGCTGGAATAGGCGGAATGGGTCCTGTAGTGGTCGGAACACCAAAGCAAATAGCTGATACGTTTGAGGAATGGATTGAAGATACGGATATCGATGGATTTAATCTCGCCTATGCAATAACGCCGGGAACTTTTAAAGATTTTGTTGATCTTGTCATTCCGGAGCTTCAACAACGTGGAGTCGTGAAAAAAGAATATGAAGAAGGAACTTTGCGGGAAAAATTGTTTGGCAAAGGCCAGTCCCGTTTACCGGAAGACCATATTGGAGCTAAATATAGAAATTTAAGTTATCAACTGCAGGATTAACCTCACTTTTTTGTATCAAAAGAAGCTTTGAACTTCGTATGATCAGCCTTGAAAAAAAGGAAAATGTAGGTTAGTCGTTAGTCAGTATTACTTTTGCATCATCTTTATTTGACTTGTTGCCAATTTTGCTGCGGATTCATAAGTCCTTTAAGTCGTTTATGAAATGAATTCTTTTTTTGGTTAAACAAATTTTTAGGATAAATGGAGATATGGGGAATATGACAAAGCCATTATCATTTTCTGCTTTTGTTATGAATACACCTTCTCACATTCTTCACGGGATGTGGCGTGATCAAGAAGGTCATCAGCTTAACTTTAATGACGTAAATCTTTGGGTTTCTTTAGCGAAACGGCTGGATGAGGGAGGTTTTGACGTCATCTTTTTCGCCGACGTCGTCGGGCTGTACAATGACTTTCGAGGAGGATGGGATTTCCATATTGAAAATGGCTTGCAAGTACCTAGTAATGACCCAATGGTACTGCTTTCAGCACTTGCAGTAAATACAAAACATTTGGGCTTAGCTTTTACGGCGGCTCCGGTTCAAGAACCTCCCTTTAACTTTGCACGCCGTGTATCAACATTAGATCACATCACCAAAGGACGAATTGCCTGGAACATGGTTACCAGCTACTCAGCAAATGCCTTTCGCAACTTTGGCTATGACGGCTTAGTTCCGCATGATGAACGATATGAGTGGCTGGATGAATATGTTGATGTTTTATATAAGCTTTGGGAAGGTTCATGGGATGAAGGAGCGCTTTTGCAGGACCGTGAAAGCGGAATTTATGCGGATCCGGCGAAAGTCCATAAAATTCATCATGTCGGCAAGCGCTACAAGGTGGAAGGACCGCACTTAGTGGCTCCATCACCGCAGCGCACACCGTTGCTTTTTCAAGCTGGTTCGTCCCCTACTGGCAGAGATTTTTCGGCTCGCAATGCTGAAGCGGTCTTCATTGGAGCACCTGATCCTGAAAATGCCCGCAAGCTGATCGATGAAACACGAAGGTTGGCGGTTGAAAATGGCAGAAAGAGTGAGGATATCCACTTTTATCAGGGATTGTACTTTGTGATCGGAAAGACGGAGGAAGAAGCTCGGCAAAAAGAATATGAACTTGAAAATAAGATTGATTTCGATATGATGATCGCTCATTCCGCTGGGGGGATGGGAATTGATTTAGGGAATGCTACTTTAGATACTCCATTGGAAGATATCAAAACTGAAGGGATCAGAAGCACATATGAATGGCTAAAGCAAAGCACGCCGGGAAGGACTCCTACAGTTAGAGATCTTGCTAGGCTCAGGAGCAAAACAAACCGTATTGTCGGCACTCCTGAAATGATTGCAGACCAGCTTGAGCTTTGGAGGGATGCAGGTGTTGACGGCATCAATGTCATCAATGCGACGATTCCCGGTTCCTATGAAGAATTTATTGATCAAGTCATGCCTGTGCTTCGAAAGCGCGGTTTAGCGCGCAATGGATATGGAAAGCCAGGAACATTGCGGCGCAAATTGTTTGGGACAGATCGTCTCAATGAGCGTCATCCTGCTGCAAAATACCGAGGTGCATTTGCAGCGAAAAGCCCTGTAAATTGATCTGAGGTGCTAGTAATTGCTGTTTGGCTCTTTTTTTTACAAATAAATATTACTAAAAAGATGTGAATAGTGAAATTTAAAATACGATTAAAGGAGTGCATAAAAGATGTCAATTCAAAATCAATTAAATGAAGCAAGCTCTTTGACTTTTAACGGTCCGGTAAAAGTTGATTCGCCTGAATTAGATCAATTGATTGATGTAATTGCCAAAGACGCTGAGGAACGAAGAAATGCCGGCAGTGAAGAACTGCCTTATCACGCCTTCGATTTAATTCGGCAATCTCGATTGGGTGCTTTACGTCTGCCTGTTGAACTAGGCGGTGGAGGAGCTAGTATTCGTGATCTTTTCTATGTCCTAATCCGTTTAGCTGAAGCCGATCCGGATGTGGCGCACAGCCTTCGTGCCCATTATTGGCAAGTAGAAGAAATACTTCGAAATCCGGATAAAGAACGACGTGAGCAATTGTTGGGAATCGTGGCAAAAGGAGATATTATTGGGAATGCCTTTACGGAAATTTCATCAAAAAATGTTGGTCATTTGATTTTTGAAACAACTTTGACTCAAGATGGCGAAGGGTACCGATTAAACGGTACGAAATATTTTAGCACCGGTACAATATATTCCGACTGGGTAATCGTTATGGCATCAACCCCTGAAGGAAAACCTGTTTCCGCGTTTATTCCGACAAATCGTGATGGCGTCATCATTGAAGATGACTGGGATGGTATCGGACAAAAATTAACAGGAAGCGGTACAACACGCTTAAACAATGTATATGTCAATCGAGAAGAAGTAACATTTATTGATGAGACGAAGACGCCTTTCAATTCATTTTTACAGCTCTATCTGCAAGGAGTGATAGCGGGTATTTTGCGGAATGTGGTGACAGACGCTAAAGCTTTAGTTCATGGAAGATCCAGAACCTTTACTTTTGCATCAGCAGATACGCCAGCGGCTGATCCGCTGCTTCAGCAAATTATTGGACAGCTTTCAAGCAGCGCGTTTGCCGCAGAAGCACTTGTGCTGGCTGCCGCAGATGCATTAGACATAGCAGTGAATGAGGCGGTTAATGGAGAAATAGACTTTGATTTAAGTCATGAGGCTTCCCTGCGAGCTGCTCAGGCGAAAGTTATTATCGATCACCTTGCATTACAAGCAGCTACACTTCTCTTTGAGGTTGGCGGCGCTTCAGCTACGAGACAATCCAAGCATTTTGACCGCCACTGGCGCAATATTCGCACACTTGCTTCCCATAATCCGATAGCCTACAAAGCAAGAGCTATTGGCGATTATGTTGTGAATGGTACGAAGCTTCCGATAAGAGAGGTTTACTTCTAAGGATTTTATTGGAGGATGCACAATGGATTTTAACGCAAGCAATCAGACGATTCGAAATGAACGAGATGCAAGGCTCGTAGAATATGTGGAGCGCATTGCAGAGAAAATTCGACAGACAGCTGATAAATATGATGAAACAGGAGAATTTCCGTTTGAGCATATCGAAATCCTGAAAAAAGAGGGTTATCATAAGCTAACAATCCCTAAAGAATATGGAGGTGAAGAACTTTCATTATATGAAATTTTGCTTGTACAAGAACGATTAGCGAAAGCCTGTGGTTCTACGGCACTGGCGATAGGATGGCACTTAATGGCATTCTTTAGCCTTAGGGATTTCCGGCCTTGGAAAGAAGAAATTTTTGCGAAAATATGCAGAGAGGCCGTTGAGGAAGGTTCATTATTAAATGTTTTTGTCACGGAGCGGACATCAGGCAATATTGTAAGAGGCGGAACCCCATCAACAATTGCGAGAAAAACGAAAGACGGATATATCATTTCAGGAAGAAAGGCATTTGCAACATTGGCGCCAATTGTGTCGCATTTTACGATTTTGGCATATGTCGAAGAAGAAGATAAAACGGCCGAATTTTTAATTAAAAAAAATGATTCGGTACAATTGATAGATACATGGAATGTTTTGGGAATGAGAGCAACAGGCAGCCATGATATCGAACTGCATGATGTGTTTGTGCCGGAAGAGGCGTTATTGTCTTACATTGACAAGGGGAAGAACAACCGCTTTAAGGGCAACAGCAGTGCCTACACGCTGCAGTTGCCAGCCATTTATTTAGGGATTGCGATTGCTGCCAGAGATTTTATTTTAAAGTATGCGGCTGAGAAATTTTCACCAAGTCTAGGAGATGTTATTCTAGAGGCGCCGCATGTTCAGGATAAAATTGGAGAAATCGAAATTTTAATCGCTGTATCAAGATACCTGTTATACGGTTTAGCTGAAAAATGGGACCGAAATTTACATGTTCGAGATAAGTTAAGCAATGAAGTCTCTATTACAAAATATACAGTATGTAATAATGCGATCAAAATAGTAGAGCTGGCTATGAGAATCGCAGGCGGTCATTCGTTATCGAAAGATTTGCCATTAGAAAGATATTTTAGGGATGTTCAGTGTGGTTTATATAATCCTCCTTTAAATGACATGGTCGTGAGTCAAGTTTCGAAATCCGTGATTGAAGAATATCGAAATAGCTTGAAAGAAGTGCAATTTAAATAGGAGGATGCTGGAGACTGTGGGAGCATTTTCTGCTGCTGAGCAGAAAAGTGCATAATATTTGCTGACTGGAACACCAGAGGCCTTAATTTCATGAAAAATGAAATTAAGGCCTTTCTTTTTCACAATATGACAAGGAAAAAAATTTTTTGCATTGCACAAATGTGTCAAAGTATTATGGTTCATCGCCATTTTTCCAAGTTAAACAAATTAAATTAAACATAAAGAGGTTAAGATGGGAGAAGCACCATCCCCAAACGCTCGAGTAGTTCCCGCATTAAACGTTTTGAACAAAGGGGATATTGTATATAGATCTGGATAAATTTTCGGTTGGTGGAGGAAATTGATGATTAGGCTAGAGAGAGTTAGTAAAATATACGAGTCTGGTGGGAAAAAAGTAGAAGCTGTAAAAGATGTTTCGCTTCACATTAAAAAAGGCGACATTTTTGGAATCATCGGTTTTAGCGGAGCCGGAAAAAGTACACTGCTTAGGTTAGTGAATTTACTCGAACGTCCGACAAAAGGAAATATTATAGTCGATAATTATGATTTGAATTCCATATCTTCGAAAGATCTGCGGCAATTAAGAAGAAAAATTGGAATGATTTTTCAAACATTTAATCTATTTAATTCTCGCACGGTATATGGCAATATTGCTTACCCTTTAAGATTGGAGAAAAAATCGAAGGAGGAAATCCACCAACGAGTTACAGAGCTATTACAATTTGTTGGTCTTGAAGACCAAGCTGACAAATTTCCTGAACAGTTGTCAGGAGGTCAAAAACAAAGAGTAGGGATTGCACGAGCGCTTGCAACTTCACCAGACATTCTGTTATGTGATGAGGCTACCTCGGCTTTAGATCCAGAAACCACTAATGAAATATTAAATCTATTGAAAAAAGTGAATGAAGAATTCAATATTACGATTTTATTAATAACACATGAAATGAACGTGATTCGAAAAATTTGCAATCGCGTAGCGGTTATGGAAAACGGGAGAATCATTGAAGAGGGCGAGGTTTTTAATATATTTTCAAATCCTCAAGAAAAAACGACGAAAAATTTTATCAGTTCGGTTGTAAATGAAAAATTATCTTCGAGCTTGCTTGAAAAGTTAAGGAAGGATCATGAAAGAAAGCTTTATCGAATTGTATTTTCAGGAGACACTGCGAGTCAACCTATATTATCGACATTAACAGCTAAACATAATATTCACTTTAATATCATTTACGGAAGCATCAATGAACTTCAAAATCAATTGTTTGGCAATTTAATCGTGGAATTCATTGGAGCTGATTCTCAAATTGAAGAAGTATTAAAAGAGTTGACAGAGATAGTTGAAGTAAGGGAGGTCACAAACGGTGAAAGTTGATTGGACGACGTTTTGGCCTAGAATACTTCAAGCAACAGGTGAAACGATTACAATGGTCATTTTCACATTGATTTTTGCTAGTATTTTAGGAATTATCATGGGACTACTGCTATTTGTCACCCGTAAAGGCAATATTTTAGAAAATAGATTCATCTTTTCATTTTTGAATTTATTAATCAATATTATTCGACCTATACCGTTCATCATATTTTTAGTTGCCATCAGCCCGCTTACGCGATTCGTTGTGGGAACTACAATTGGAACGACAGCGGCTATTTTTCCGATGACCATTGCTGCAGCTTTTGCCATTGCCAGGGTGGTAGAAAATAATTTAGTCTCAATTGATCCAGGTATTATCGAGGCTGCAAAGGCGATGGGGGCATCACCTATTCAAATAATATTTGGGGTACTAATTCCCGAAGCATTAGGGCCTTTAATTTTAGGAATTACATTTATCACCGTAGGACTTATTGATTTTTCCGCCATGGCTGGAACGGTTGGCGGAGGGGGCCTTGGGGATCTTGCGATGACATATGGTTATCAGCGGTTTGATACATCCGTCATGATTGTTACGGTTGTCATATTAATTATTCTTGTTCAAATTGCTCAATTTATTGGCAACATGCTTTCACGTTTCTTTTTACGCAGATAGATCAATCATATATTAGGGGGATTATTATTTTATGAAAATCAAACTATTCCATTTACTAGTTACAATTTTGGTGATTGGCCTCCTGGCGGGCTGCAACAGCAATTCAGCATCTGGGGATAAAAAAGAAAAAGTCGTTACTGTTAAGGTGGGGATTACCGGATCAGATGGACAGTATTGGGACATCATTAAGAAAAAAGCGTTAGAAAAAAATATTAAGGTAGAATATGTCGAATTTTCCGATTATGTGCTGCCAAATACTGCACTTGTCAATGGCGAGGTAGATGTGAACGCCTTCCAGCATCTTGCATTTTTAAGCCAATTTATCGCGGAAAATAATGTGAATATTGTGCCGATTGGCTCAACTGTTGTTGCTCCTTTAGGATTGTATTCGGAAAAATATAAAGATGTATCCGAGATCCCAAATGGTTCAAAAATTGCGGTTCCAAATGATCCGGCTAATTTAGGCAGAGGGCTAAAGGTACTGCAGCAAGCTGGATTAATTGAGTTAAGGGAAGATGTCGGTCTTTATCCAACAGTAAAAGATATCGTTAAAAACCCAAAAAATATTGAAATAGTAGAAGTCGTTGCCCAACAGACTCCTAGAGTGCTGCCTGATGTAGCCGCATCTATTATTAATGGCGGAATAGCTGGTCAAGCCGGTTACACTTTAGCAGATGCCATTTTTCATGATGATCCAAACAGCAAAGATACACTGCCGTATGTTAACGTTTTTGCCACTTTAGAAAAGAATAAAGACAATGAGGCATATAAGACCATTGCGGAAATTTATCAGACAGAAGAAGTAGCTAAAGCAGTAGAAGAAGATACGAAGGGTGCAAGCATTGTCACAAAGGTGCCAGTACCAGAACTGCAAAAAGAATTAGATCGCTTAGTTGAAAATATTAAACAAGGCAAAGAATAACATAAGGAAGGAATTGTTTATTTGCGAGCAAGGCTGCATTTGAATTTGATGACATTCGACTGATAGAATCGGAATTTGTACTTTTGAAAAGATGCTGGAGTGAGAAATATGGCAAAGCAGATAATATTAAATCTTTTTGATATGGCAGGAGCTATGCATAATTCTCACGGATTATGGAAGCATCCTCAAAATAAACGCCATCTTTATTATAATGATCTACATTATTGGATTGAGTTAGGAAAATTGTTGGAAAAAGGGAAGTTTGACACCATTTTTTTTGCAGATGTAGCCGGAGTGTATGATGTCTATCAAAATAGTAAAGATGCTGCGATTCGAGACGGCGTTCAAGTTCCGCTAAATGATCCGGCCTTTATTGTACCAGCGGTGGCAGCTGTTACAGAGCATTTGTCATTTGTAGTAACGGTCAGCACAACGTATGAACATCCGTTTTCAAATGCACGTCGCTTCTCCACATTAGATCACTTTACAAACGGCAGAATTGGCTGGAATGTTGTCACCTCATATTTGCCAAATGCTGCGCAAAACTACGGCCATAAAGAAATTGTTAAACATGACGAGCGTTATGATATTGCCGATGAATTTATGGAGGTTTCCTATAAGCTTTGGGAAGGCAGCTGGGAGGAGCATGCGTTTGTTGGCGATGCGGAAAATGAAATTTTATTTGATCCCGAAAAGGTTCATGAAATAAACCATAATGGGCGATATTTCAGCGTAAAAGGCCCGCATTTAACATATCCTTCTGCACAGCGGACACCTGTTATTTTTCAGGCAGGTTCTTCTGAACGCGGCAGAGATTTCGCCGCCAAGCATGCAGAGTGTGTATTTGTTGGCGGGTCGACGCCCGAAAAATTAAGATTTTATATTCAAGATATTAAAGAACGGGCTGAAAAATACGGACGGAATCCTGAAAATATTAAAGCATTTACGTTTTTAAATGTCATTGTGGCAGAAACGACAGAAGAAGCTGAATTAAAATATGAGGAATACAATCGATTGTGGAGTGCTGAAGCGGCAAAAGCTCAATATGGCGGTTCAACAGGCTATGATTTATCTAAATATGAAGATAAAGACGCTTTTTTTGAATATAAGCATACGGAACATGGTCAGTCTCGAGCTGCTTCATTAACGAAAGATGCGCCAAGAAAATTAACTGTTCGAGAAGTGTTAAACAAGTTTGAAACGATCGGAAGGAGTAATGTATTAGTCGGCAATCCCGTTGAAATAGCTGACAGCATTCAATTCCAGATCGAACAAACTGGAATCGACGGGTATAATCTTGCAAATCTTATAACGCCTGGAAGCATTGAAGAGTTCATTCATTTCGTTGTTCCGGAGCTGCAAAAACGTGGAATCTATAAAAAAGAATACGAGAAAGGAACACTGAGGGAGAAGCTGTTTGGTACAGGGAAAAAGCTGCTGCCAGATGATCATACAGGTGCAAAATATCGGAATTTTTAACAATTTTAAAGTTTGCTTCTCCTTCAGCTCATAATGTTGGAGGTAATAATGGAATTTCGTACAGTTGGAAGGACAGGCATTCATGTTTCAAATTTATGCTTTGGAACAATGTCATTCGGCGGCATTGCAGATGAAGAAACTTCCATTATGATGTATAAGCAATGTCGAGAAGCCGGGATAAACTTTTTTGATACAGCGAATGTTTATAATGATGGACGTGCTGAAGAAATTCTTGGAAAGTGTATTGCCGGTCATCGAGATGAGATTGTTTTAACCTCTAAAGCAGGCTTGCCTACAGGCAAAGATTTAAATAGCGGCGGTTTATCGAGAAGAAATCTTTTTTTATCAGTTGAACAAAGTTTAATAAGATTGGGCACTGATCGGATTGAATTTTATTTTGTTCATCTGTTTGACGAGTATACAGATATTGAAGAAGTCGTTAGAGCTTTAGATGATTTACAAAAACAAGGGAAGATTTTATTCCCCGCTGTAAGTAACTGGGCTGCCTGGCAAATTGCAAAAGCTCTAGGAATATCTGAAAGAAAACAGCTAGCACGATTTGAGTTAATTCAACCGATGTATAATCTCGTAAAACGGCAAGCGGAGGTAGAAATTTTTCCGTTAGCTCAATCAGAGCAATTAGGTGCCATAACTTACAGTCCGCTCGGCGGAGGCTTATTAACCGGAAAATATAACAGTACAAACAAGCCGGAGCAAGGAAGATTAGTAGAACAAAAGAATTATGAGAAAAGATATAGTCATCAGTATTATTTTACTGTTGCACATCAATTTACGGAGCTGGCGAAACAATTTGGATATCATCCTGCTTCTTTAGCAGTTTCATGGGTATTACATCATCCTGCTGTAACTGCTCCAATTATAGGAGCACGTAATCCGGAACAACTGGCCCTATCGATTGCTGGGGCAGAAATCCCTTTAACTGCCAGTGAAAGAGAACAGATATCCGCATTGTCAGATGCGCCTCCATTACCAACGGATCATAGTCCAGATGAGGATTTATTTAGCAAATATAGAAAGTAATCCAGAGGAAACGGTGCTAGTGTTTTAAAAATCTAGCATAATAATCGATTTCACACTTTGACAAATTTGAAATCAGAGAATGGTTATGCTGTCTTTTCCTTTAAAGCCAATTTGTGAAAAGCTGTTGGAGCAATCTTTTCTTACGAGAGGGTGGATTTAAGTATTCTAATGATGAACACAGAGCTTGGTAAATGGACATCCATTTCCTGAATTAAAACAATCGTGGTGTAAACTGCGGTGTAAAACAAACGGATTGATGAAACAGTTGAACGTTTGAACTTTCACATTATTTTTTGCGGTAATACGCGAAAAAGATGTGGTTGGTAAATTTAAAAAACAAAACAGGAGTGTTTGATGAATGTCAAGCCAAAAACCATTAAATCAAAGGATTAACTTCAAAAATAAAGATGAATCAAATTCTCTAACTTTTACCAGCCCAGTAAAAGTTGATTCACCAGAATTAGAATACTTAATTGCTGCAATTGCAGAAGATGCTGAAAAACGCAGAAGTACTGGGAGTAAAGATCATCCATATTATGCCTTTGATTTAATCCGAAAATCTCGATTGGGTGCATTGCGATTACCTGTTGAACTTGGCGGCAGCGGTGCAGATATTCGTGATCTTTTTCAAATTTTAATACGTTTAGCGGAAGCTGATCCAGATGTCGCACACAGCCTTCGTTCACACTTTTCCCAAGTGGAGAAATTTTTGCTGCTTACGGATGAAAAACTCCGTGAAAAGTGGCTGCAAAGAGTAGCCAATGGAGAAATCATCGGCAATGCTTCTGCTGAAATTTCATCCAATAATGCTGGAAATTTGGTTTTTGAAACAACTTTATCACCGGATGGTGAAGGCTTCCTATTGAATGGCAAAAAATACTTTAGTACCGGCACACTGTATGCAGACTGGGTAGTTGTTACGGCATCAACTCATGAAGGAAGGCCTGCATCGGTAATAATTCCGACAAATCGTGAAGGTGTCATCATTGAAGATGACTGGGACGGCATCGGACAAAAATGGACAGGAAGCGGTACTACACGTCTTCACAATGTGTATGTCAATCAAGATGAAATAACATATATTGATGGCTCCAAAACGCCTTTCAACTCTTTTCTGCAGCTCTATTTGCATGGAGTGATAGCGGGCATCTTGCGGAATGTGGTGACAGACGCTAAAGCTTTAGTTCATGGAAGATCACGGACATTCAGTTTTGCTGCTGCGGATACACCTCGACAAGATCCGCAACTGCAGCATGTCATTGGACAGCTCTCAAGCAGCGCGTTTACCGCAGAAACTATTGTCCTAGCTGCCGCAGATGCAATTGATGCTGCTCTGAATTCAGCAGTTAATGGAGTGATCGATTATTCTCTGAGCCATGAAGCTTCCCTGCGAGCTGCACAGGCCAAGGTTATTATAGATCAACTTGCCTTACAGGCCTCGACGCTTCTTTTCGAGGTTGGAGGGGCATCCGCAACGAGACAATCAAAACATCTTGACCGTCACTGGCGTAATATTCGCACTCTTGCTTCACATAATCCAACAGTTTACAAAGCTAGAGCTATTGGCGACTACGTCGTGAACAGTACAGATCTTCCAATAAGAGAGGTTTACTTTTAAGGATGTTTTAAAAATTTTATATATAAAAAGTCCTGCGGTAATATGTCAAGGTGAAAAATCATAGAAATTGGAAATTCCCTTGTCCGATGATCCGAAAAAAGGCAATACTGAAGAAACCCAGTATTGGTACATGTAATAAACTGGGTCTAAAGGTTGATATTGGTATACCAGATCGATCCTCTTATCGATCTTCCCCCTTTCTTGGCGTGTAGATTTGACCGTTGCGTAGCAGCGCATCGATCACACGCACGAGTTTTCTAGCGGTGAGGACGAGGGCTCGTTTATGTTGGTGTTTGGGCACTTCCTCATACTTCTTCCGGTAGTACGCACGAAACGTCGCATCATGCCGTTGCACCGAGTTGGCAGCCTCCACTAGGTAGTAACGGAGATAGCGATTGCCGGAACGAATGAGGGAGGTGTCCTCGGCTTGAAAACGGCCCGATTGGTGCTTGGACCATGTCAAGCCGGCATATTTTGCCAAGGCGGCCTGGTTGTGAAACCGCTCGATTTGCCCGATTTCGGCCAGGATGCCTGCGGTATAAACCGGTCCGATGCCTGGGATGGTTTGCAGTGTGTTCGGAATGCCTTCAAGATGGCGGGTAATGGCTTTATCGAGCTCTTTGAGCTGCGATTGCAGGCTGCGGATTGATTGAATCGACAGCCCTAACAGCAAGTCGATGGAATCCTCGACACACTTGGACAACCGATACGACGAACGGGCCGCCTTTTGAATCGACTTGGCGATGCATTCCGGATCGGCAAAGCGATTGCGCCCTTTTTGGCGCAGGAAGTCGGCCAACTGCTTGACATCCATTTGGCAGATGTCATCGAGGCTCCACGACTCAAGCAGCAGTTCGAGAATGGCATGTCCGAAGATCGAACTGTCCACCTCTTGGGTAAAGGAACTGCATTTGTAAAACAAGTGCTGGAGAAAATACTGTTTCTCACGGGTTAACTGGTGGACGAGATGATATCGCATGCGTGTCAGTCGCTGAAGCGCGAGAAACTGCTCCTTGAGGACAGCCGTCATCTTCAGACGGCCGAAGCGAAGCCGATCCGCAATGATCCAAGCATCGATGTCATCCGTTTTCTCCAAGTCGACATAGGCTTCTTTAAACTTGCGAATGAGCTTTGGATTGATCGTAAACACCTTGACGTTCCAAGCCTGCAAGGCCTCCTGCTGGTGGAAAAACATAGCTGGATGCCAACTGTAGACCGAGGTGGCTTCCATCCCGATCAGAATTTCGGTTGGCTTTCGCTTGTTAGCCCACAGGAGGATTTGATCCCGAAGGAAGGTGGCGCCCAGAAGATGATTATCCACTTTGAAGCGTGCGCACGTATTTCCTTCATGATCCATAATGCAGGTGGCTAAGTCGCGTGAGCTCACGTCGATCCCGACGTAGAGTTTCATGAGATCACCTCCTATTGTTGTAGGATCGAGGGGTAGGACTCTTCGGGATGCCCCCGGATCGCGCCTGTTGACCAGTCACCCTCGCATATGAGAACTCACGTTGGACCATGGGCTGCCCTGGAAGCTGCTCCTTCCAGCATGGGGAAAACCAACGGGAACAGCCTGCGGGTTAGACGTCCAAACAGGGGCCGAGGAGACAGACTTTACAAGTAGTCAAAGCTACAGGAGTGAGAAGAGTATCCCCGATGATCCTAAGACCATTATCCAGGAACATTGCGAAAAGTCCAACCCCGGTACGCTCAACCCTTTGTGGGAGGGGCGCGCCCCTCCCACAAAGGCAACCACCCAAGATATGCGATTGTCAAGGAGCGTATCGGACTGGAAATTCGATAAAAAAACTTTCTGAAACTTAGTATACGAGGAGTGTTTAAAAATGAGTAACTATGAAACAATTAACAAAAAGTATTCAAGAGCATTTATTGAGGAAATTAGGGAGAAAGTTAAGCCAATTATTGAAGAAGTCATTAAACCAAGCGCTGAACGAATTGACAAGAGTGGGGAGTTCCCGCGTGAAAGTTTGTTAGCCCTTGCGAAAGAAGGATGGAATTCAGTAACATTTTCTGAAAAATGGGGAGGATTAGATTTAGGATATTTAGGATTTTCCATCGTGGCTGAAGAAATCGGGAAAGTTGATGCGTCAACAGCTTTAGTATATGCTATGCATGTTGGAGCAGCACAAGTAATTGTTTTATATGGAAACGATGATCAAAAGAAACGGTGGCTGCTCCCTATCAGAGATGGTGCGATCGGAACCTTTGCTGTTAGTGAAAAAGCTACAAGAGGTCATGTATGGTTTAGCTTAAGCCAGGCTGAGCGCGATGGCAGCGATTATATCATTAATGCTGAAAAATCCTTTACGACAAGCGGAGGCCAAGCAGATTTTTATATTTTGCAAACGAGAACCCCTGATTCTGACGACCCTAGTAACATTAGCTTCTTTATCGTTGACGGCCATAATGACGGTATAGTTGCAAAGCCATGGAATGCATTAGGTGTAAGAGGAAGCCACAGTGGTCCAATTACGTTTAACAATATAAAAGTAAGCGGCCGCGATCTAGTGGGATACGAAGGGTTAGGAAGAGAAATCATGGATGAAGGCGCAAACCCTATTTATATACTGGGTATTGCATCTGTTTGGCTCGGTGTTGCCCAAGGTGCACTAGAACTGGCTGTTAAACATGTTAAGAACGCAGTTAACAAAGGATTTAATAATAGTTTGGCTGACCATCAAGTCATTCGTGAAAAATTGGCAGAAGTGAAAATAAGAATTGCAGGTTTAAAAGCATGGCAGATAGATTTAGCAAGACATTATGATGAATTGCTGGCAGAAGGGCAACCTATAAGCTCATTGGCATCCGAAGTCATAGAATTTAAAGTGAAAGCATCCGAAACAGCAGATTTTGCTGCACGAATTGCGATGGATGTAGCGGGCGGTTATGGCTATATTGAAGGACCTTTTGAACGGCTTTACCGCGATGCCCGGGCAGGAATCCCAATGGCTCCATCTAATAATATCGCCCGCGACCAAGTGGCAAAAATTTTATTAGAATTGCCGTTGAATCTTTGGAATGAGAATGAAAGAAAATAAACCAAACCAGCAATGCATTTTTATTTGGAGTCTGAAATTTGTAAGAACTTTACTGCCTATTTAGGATAATGATGAATGGATGAATCGGTAGGTCAATTGTCTGTAACGCTGTTAGAATAATTATGAATTAATGAATAAATGACCAATTGCTCAAAAATCTGTTGTTTTTTACAATGTTTTAAAGACTTATTTTGCCAAACTTTAAAAACTCTAGATATAACCATTTCGATGAACTATATGAATAAGCCTCACACTTCTTTTTTATAGTAGGTGTGAGGTTTTATTTTGTGAAAAATAGAGGACATTCGCAATTTTAAGTGGCTGATCATTTACAAGGGAAGTAGACGAGAGTTTTGCCTGTCAGGGAAGCGTATAACAAACAACATCTCAACTTTAAAACAGAAGAAGCATTGAAAACTGAAAGCGCGAGACTTAAAAGTGTTTTTTCAACGTTTATGGGAAAAGACAGATTTTCACGTTAGACGTCAATGAACCATAAAAAATCAAAAAGCATTTTTCACTGTGAGAAGTTGTGCGGCAGGCAAATTCCTTGTAATACCATTGAACAGTTTTTTACAATCCTTATAAGGAGAGTTTAAAAGGAGTTGAAAAAATGACGAATTCTCAGAAAAAAAGATTGGAAGAGATTGAATTCTCAGTTTTGGATTTGGCTCCTGTTTTATTAGGGAAAACGCCGGCTGACACATTCAAAAACAGTTTAGACCTTGCGCAAAATGTTGAACGATTTGGATATAAACGTTATTGGCTTGCAGAGCACCATAATATGGAGGGCATCGCAAGCTCAGCTACTTCTGTATTAATAGGCTATATTGCAGGAGGTACGAAAACGATTCGTGTAGGATCTGGAGGCGTCATGCTTCCGAACCATGCTCCTCTTGTGGTTGCTGAACAATTCGGGACATTAGAG
Source organism: Aeribacillus sp. FSL K6-2833 (assembly GCF_037965815.1). GTDB lineage: Bacteria > Bacillota > Bacilli > Bacillales > Aeribacillaceae > Aeribacillus > Aeribacillus composti. The sequence continues at coordinate 338,153 of NZ_CP150189.1, forward strand.
TCGTTGTATCCAGGTCGAATTGATTTAGGGATAGGACGTGCTCCTGGAACAGATCAGGTGACATCCATGGCATTGCGAAGAAATTTACATGGGTCAGTATCAGAATTTCCAAACGACGTCCAAGAACTCATCAATTATTTTGCTCCGAAAGAGAAGCGGAAAGGGTATGTACGCGCAGTTCCTGGTGAGGGATTAAATGTTCCTGTTTGGCTGCTTGGATCAAGTACGTATAGCGCTCAGCTTGCAGCAAAGCTTGGACTTCCTTTTGGGTTTGCAAGCCATTTTGCACCGAATCACTTATATGAAGCACTGAAAATATATCGTGACCAGTTCCAGCCGTCAGAACATTTGAAGGAGCCGTATGCGTTGGCGTGTGTGAATGTCGTGGCAGCAGATACCGATGAAGAGGCGAAGTATCTTGCAACCAGCTTGTATCAAATGTTTTTGGGCGTGATCCGAGGAACTTCTAGATTGTTGCAGCCTCCTGTTGAAAGCATGGATGGAGAGTGGAATGAATTTGAAAAAGAAGCGGTACGCCATCAGCTTTATTTTTCGTTTGTTGGATCTAAGCAAACAATAAAAGAGAAGCTTCAAAAATTTTTGGATGACACTCAGGTAGACGAAATAATGGTTGTTTCATATATATACGACCATTCGGCTCGCGTGCATTCGTACCGTATTTTATCTGAGATAAAGAATGAAATGTAGTTCTTTTATTTTAAATATGTTATTTTCGGCAACTATCAATACTGTTTAACTTTTTCAGTTCGGGAAGAGATCTGAGAGCGGCAGACTCCTTTTTCAGAAATGTTATTTATGCTGTCATAAAAGCAACGATGTTTATGAATTGTGGATTCTCGAAACAGGCTATCAGCTTTGCTGACAGCTTGCTATTATTTCTCTGATAGCAGATATTTGATGTAGTTATAACTTTTCTGAAATGGGCTGCCCGATGAGTTCCTAAAATGAAGGATTTTGGAGCAATACTACTGTGAAGGACAAAAAAATCCTGTCCTTCATAGAGGCATGAAGTCAACTAGAAGCAATTGTATGTGCTGAATGTCTGTCATAAAACTTTTGAAGAACGAATTCAGAAAGAGAGCATAAGAAAAGTCCTTCATAGACTTCTGAAGGATATAAACAAGATAGAAAAAATGACCTGTCCGATAAGTTCCTAAAATGAAGGGGCTCCAAAAAGTCAGTTAATCCTGACTTTTTGGACAGCCCCGCAACATTTTTTATATGATGCGATTTTAAGAGAATTGCTGAAACTAGGCAAAAAAAGATGCCATTTCAGGGAATATTCCAATTCTAATAGCTTATAAAATAACAGTAAACGCTTACAAAACAGGAGGTTCAAAATATTTTTTTTCAAAACGTTGTTGTTTTTTAAACGACGGCATGTTTCTTTATTATTGATTGAATGTTAGTTCTTAACTTTTGGGGCTGCCGGCTGACTTACTTTCTCAAATGTGATCAGTGCGTTCCAGCTGCCGGAAGATTGGCCGTCTGCCCAATATTTCGGTTGGTCATCGTCTTCAAGCATGCTTAATAGCATGGCGAGATGTCTTCCGCCTGATTCTACCTTTGCCAGACGGGCGTATTGAGGAAGCATTTGATAGGCTGCATCATATTCTTTGTTTAATATATAACTAATGAATTGTTTATCTAGTGCATGTTCTGAAGCGGTCGGTTTATTGTGTCTGCCGCGGACTAAATTGTGGGAAAGTGCGCCGCTTGAAACAAATACAATTTTCTTTTCGCTTTCTTTTAATACTTTTGCAATCAGCTGTCCCCATTTATACGTTTCATCTAAAGTGGCAGCCATCGTCACGGACAAATTCACAACAGGTATGTCTTCATTCGGCACAAGGTATCTAAGAGGCACAACCGTTCCGTAATCCCAAACATAGTAAGGGTCGTCTATTCCTACAACTTGCAGTCCAGCATCTTGACCGATTTTTACTAGTTCATCACCAAGCTGTTTATCTCCGGGATATTCATATGGAACATCACGAATTAAATCAGGACATTCAAAAGCGGTTAAAATGCCCTTATGGACAGGAGTGCAATCAACATAATGGAAAAAAGTCGACGGCCAATGGCAGGAAACAAGAACGATGGCATCCGGTTTTAAATCATAAATTGTCTTTGACATCTTTTGCATTTCAATGGCCATATTCTTTTGAAAGTCGGGGACTTGGTCAAAATGGCACATGCTTGGCACATGAGGCGCTAACATAGCCAGCTCAATCGTCATCGCTACTTCTCCTCCTTTAAAATTATTTTCTTACTTCAGATGCGGGTTTGCCCGCAATTCCCCAATGGGTTTTTGGCACCTCTGTCACTAAAACGCGGATGTTTTCTTTTGGTGAATCGAGCGTTTCCGATACAGTATTTGTTACATTTTGAATTAACTCCTTTATTTTCTCTGGCGGCCTGCCCTCCATGATTTGAATAGTAACAAAAGGCATGTCATCCCTCCTATCAGGTAAGAAATTTTTTTCTTCCGCTATTTAAACAACATGGAAGCTTACTTCGCCCAATCCGTCAAATTTTCCTGTGACATAGTCGCCTTTGTTTATCAAGACGGCGCTCGTGATTCCTCCTGTTAGAATGACATCACCTGCACGCAGCTTTTGTCCTTTTCGTGATAACATATTGGCAAGCAGAGCGACGGAATGGGCAGGATGGCCAAGCACAGCGGCTCCGGCTCCTAACTCTTTTATTTCGCCGTTTATGGAAAGAGTCGATCCAACTAAATCAAGTTCTAATCCTTCCGGCTTTTTCAAAGACGTTCCGAATACAACCCGGGATGTTGACGCATTGTCAGCGATTACATCAGGAAGCGTAAAATCAAAATTTTCATATCGGCTGTCGATGATCTCAAGAGCCGGCATCACGTATTCTGTTTTCGCAAGCACCTGTGCACCATTGACACCAGGTCCTTCAATATCTTCTTTTAATACAAAAGCGATTTCCGCCTCCACTTTTGGGTGGATTAAGTCATGAAAAGGCAATGCTCCGCCGTTATTGATCACCATATAATCGAATACATAGCCGTAAATAGGCTCATTGACCTTCATTTGCTTCATCTTAGCAAAACTTGTCAAACCCATTTTTGGACCGATGATACGGTGACCTTCATTTATTTTCATATTGACAATCTCTTGTTGAATGGCGTAGGCTTCTTCGACGGACAAATCCGGTTTTAATGAGGCCGTTACCTTTTTTACTTCACGTTTTTCCTTTTCCGCTGTTACTAAGTAGTCAGCAATTTTTTTTATATCTGCGCCAGCCATTTGCTGCATCCTCCTTAAGTATGTGCCGTTTGTTTTTGTTTTGAAATTTCAGCAGCTACATCAATAATCATATCCTCTTGACCGCCAACAACCTTTCTTTTGCCAAGCTCAACTAATATGTCGCGCGAATCAATTCCGAATTTTTTGCTGGCAGCTTGTGCATGCAACAGGAAGCTTGAATATACTCCAGCATATCCGAGTATTAGTCCATCTTTTGTAATTTCTTGCGGCTTTTCCAAAATGGGGGCTACTATGTTTTCGGCTACGTCCATAATTTTGTATAAATCGATTCCGGTGTTGATTTCTAAACGGTTGAGCACCGCGATTAATACTTCCGTTTGAGTGTTGCCTGCACCGGCGCCTAAGCAGCGGATGCTTCCGTCAATCCGCGTCGCTCCTTCTTCAATGGCTGCTAATGTATTGGCCATTGCTAGGGAAAGATTGTTATGGCCATGGAATCCGATTTCAATTGACAAGCTGTTTTTTAAAGCTTGAATCCTTTCTTTTACTTCATGCGGCAGAAAGGCGCCAGCTGAATCGACAACGTATACAACATCAGCTCCATAACTCTCCATAAGCTTTGCTTGCTCAACCAGTTTTTCTGTTGGGACCATATGGGCCATCATCAAAAAACCGACAGTTTCCAATCCTAATTCTTTTGCGAAAGCAATATGCTGTGCTGAAATATCCGCTTCTGTTACATGAGTGGCGATTCTCGCCATTTTTACCCCCAGCTGTGCAGCTTGTTTTAATTCTTTCATTGTCCCGATTCCCGGCAAAAGCAAAACAGCAATTTTGGCATTTGTGACAGTAGATACAGCGGCTTCGATCAATTCCATTTCATTTGTTAAAGAAAGTCCGTATTGCAGAGATGAGCCACCTAAACCGTCTCCGTGCGAAACTTCAATATAAGGTACATTGGCATCATCCAACCCTTTTGCGACGGCTACGACTTGATCCACAGTATATTGATGTCGAATCGCGTGGCTGCCGTCTCTTAAAGCGACTTCAGTAATCAGTATGTTACGTTCTCCCACGATATTCACTCCTTCCTTAAACATTCACTTTAGAAGTAATATTTTTCGCCCATTCCTCCGCCACTTTCACTGCTGCGGCTGTCATGATATCCAAATTGCCTGAATAAGTCGGCAAATAGTCTCCAGCGCCTTCCACTTCGATAAAAACTGTTATTTTATTTCCGTCAAAGAGAGGTTCTTGTCTTAAGCGATAGCCCGGTACATAAGATTGGACTACTTCCACCATATCCTTGACGGATTGAGTAATCTTTTTTTGATCGACAAAATCATTTTCTACAAGGCAATATATCGTATCTCTCATCATAATCGGCGGTTCAGCAGGGTTTAAAATAATGATAGCCTTCCCTTTTTTAGCGCCGCCGATTTCCTCGATTCCGCGCGCTGTCGTTTCGGTAAACTCGTCAATATTTGCTCTAGTTCCGGGACCGGCGCTTTTGCTTGAAATCGTTGCCACAATTTCTGCATATTTGACAGGCTGAACTTTGTTGATGGCATGAACGATCGGAATCGTCGCTTGGCCTCCGCATGTAATTAAATTAATGTTGTCGGCATCCAAATGTTTATCAATATTTACAGGAGGTATGACAGACGGACCGACGGCAGCAGGTGTTAAGTCAAGAACTTTTTTCCCTGCTTGCTTCAGCAATTTTGCATGGCGTATATGAGCTTTTGCGGAGGTGGCATCAAATAGAATATCCGCTAGATCGGGATTTTCTAAAAAACCTTTAATGCCGGTATCAATCGTGTAATATCCGAAATCTTTTGCTTTTTTTAATCCGTCCGATGAGGGGTCAATTCCGATGACCGTTGTAAGCTCCAATACATCTGATCGACGGATTTTGTACATTAAATCTGTTCCGATGTTGCCGGACCCTAAAATTCCAACCTTTACTTTATTCATAAAATTCTCCTTTCAATCTATTATTCTGTAAATGATACAGTTACATGCCCGAGATGAGCGAACCGCGCCGTAAAGACGTCTCCAGCTTGTGCATCAGCGGCTCTGGATAGAGCGCCTGATAAAATGATTTCTCCGGGACGTAAAGAAATATCAAAATCAGCCAGCCTGTTGGCGAGCCATGCGACACAGTTTGCCGGATTGCCTAATGCTGCTGCGCCGACACCGGTATTGACTAGTTCCCCGTTTTTTGTCAAGCTCATTCCAATTAATTCGAGATCAACATTTTCTATTTTTTCCGGTTTTCCTCCCAATAAGAAATATCCGGATGAAGCGTTGTCGGCAATGGTGTCAGCCAGCTTGATTTTCCAATCTTTAATGCGGCTGTCGACAATTTCTAATGCCGGAACAATATAGTCAGTTGCTAAGATCACGTCTAAAGCGGTTACGTTTGGACCTTTAAGCTCCTTTTTTAAAATGAAGGCAATTTCAGCTTCTACTCGCGGCTGCAAAACTTTTTTCATGGAAATGCTTCCGCCGTTTTCAACGACCATGTAATCTAATAAATGTCCATAGTCCGGTTCATCGACTCCAAGCAGCTTTTGCATTGCTAAAGATGTTAAGCCGATTTTTTTTCCGACAATTTTTTGACCTTGATCGACCTTTCTTTTTATATTTTCCAGTTGTATAAGATAAGCTTCTTCGGCAGTCAGATTCGGATCAACGGAAGTAAGAGGATCTGTCGCCTTGTTTAAAGCTTCAGCTTCCTGCAGTTGATTGGCAAAGTTGGCAATTTTCGTTGTTAACATTTTTTCCTTCCTTTCTCATTCAGACAGAATGATTTGGTAAGCAGGCTATTTTAACATACTCCTTATGTTTCAACGGCACCTGAAATTATAGCTTTATCGTTATGTTTGAAAGCTCTGTATAAAAATCTAAGCTGTGCATGCCGCCCGTTCTGCCAATTCCGCTGTGCTTCATTCCTCCAAACGGCGTTCGTAAATCACGCAGGAACCAGGTGTTGACCCAAATGATGCCTGCTTCAATTTGATGTGCCACCCTGTGTGCACGCCGTAAATTATTTGTCCAAATAGTTGCGCTTAATCCGTAATGTGTATCATTGGCTTGGGCTATAACTTCCTCCTCCATGTCAAACGGAGAGACAGTTACAACTGGGCCGAATATTTCTTCCCGTACGCAGCGGGAATTTCGATCCAAACCAGTTATGATTGTAGGTTCGAGATAATAACCCTTATCTAATCCGTCTGGACGCTTTCCGCCTGTTAAAATTTCTGCCCCATCTTGCTTGGCTATGTCGATGTAGCTGTTGACGCGTTCGTAATGTTCCTTGCTTACGAGTGCGCCGACATCTGTGCCATTTTCAAATGGATCGCCAATCTTTAATTCTTTTGTTTTCTTTACAAATTTTTCTAAAAACTCTTCATAAGCTGGGCGCTCTACATAAATTCTTGAACCGCAAAGACAAACTTCGCCTTGGTTAATAAAGCTTGATTTGATGGTAGTTTCAATGACTTCATCTAAATCTGAATCGGCAAAAATAATGTTTGGATTCTTGCCGCCCAATTCATATGAAAGTTTTTTCAAGGAATTAGATGCTGCTTTCATAATGGCTGCTCCTGTACCTGGTTCACCGATAAAGGAAATGGCGTCAATGTCAGGATGTTCGGCAATTGCTGCCCCAGCGGAGTTTGGACCAAAGCCATGAACAAGGTTGACAACTCCGTCCGGAACACCGGCCTCTTTGCAAATTTCCATTAATGCAGTAGCGGTTAAAGGAGTCCACTCTGCAGGTTTAATAACAGCTGTGTTGCCCATTCCTAAACATGGAGCCAGCTTCCAGGTCAATAATAAAAGAGGTAAATTCCAAGGCTTGATAATTCCCACTACTCCGACTGGGCGTCTGTGTGCATAATGAATGGCCTGATCATCTTGCTGATAAGCTTCATTCGTAATCGAAATGATGTAGTCTGCGAAGAAGTGGAAGTTATAGGCAGCACGGGGAATGTCAATTTTTTTGGCAAGAGATAGCGGTTTTCCTGTATCTAATGATTCCAATCGTGCCAGCTCATCCTGTCTTTCTTGGATTAAATCGCCAATGCGCCGCAAAATTTTTGAACGCTCCGTTAATGTTATGTTTTTCCAAGGACCGTTCAAAGCCCTTTTGGCAGCGGAAACGGCATAGTCGACTTCTTTTTTTCCTCCTTCAGCGACTGTTCCGATTACTTCCTCAGTTGCAGGATTAATATTGTCAAAGGTCCTTTTGTTATCGGATTCAACAAATTGTCCGTTAATAAAATGCAAGCAGTTAATCGTTCCGTTTGAGTTGATTGGCATGATTCACCCTCCCGAATATCATCATAAATTTCAACTGTGACTTTAATGGTAGTTTCCCTATGTTGCACTTTCAACTTCTAAATTGCTATATATGCAACAAATATAAAAATTTTTAAAAATATCGAAATATTTAATTTTTTGCTTTTCAGTTGTTCATATATTTGATATATTCTCGTATAAAGAAAATTGATGTAGAGGGGGAGGGTGTACATTGAATGGAAAAGATGAGAAAAATCAGCTTTCTTCCATCAAAAATGCGCTGAAAATATTGAAAAGCTTTACAATGGAAGAGCCAGAAAAAAAAATAAGCGATTTATCCAATTCTCTAGGATTAAATAAAAGCACAGTCAGCAGGACAATGAAGACGTTGGCAAGTGAAGGATTTGTTTATAAAGATTCAGAAACGAAGAAATACAGATTGGGATTATCCATTTTATCTTTAAGCGGCGTGCTATTCAGCAATATGGATATTTACAGAGAATCGCAGCCTGTACTAAATAAACTGGTCGAAACAACCGGTGAAACTGCCCATATTTCTGTATTGGACAATTTAGAAGTTGTTTATTTGCAAAAAGTAGAGTGCAATCACCCCGTAAGATTTTTAACCCATATCGGGAGACGCAATCCGCCTTATTGCACGAGCTCTGGAAAAGTTTTAATTGCATTTTCGGAAAATGAAACGGTCGAAAAAATTATATCTAAAGGGTTAAAGCGTTTTGCAAAAAATACGATTACGGATCCTGAGAAGCTGAGAGATCATTTAAAAAAAGTAAGGGAGAATGGGTATGCCGTCAGCATTGAAGAATTGTCCGAGGGAGTTAATTCCATTGCCGCCCCGATTTATGATTATACCGGAAAGGTTATTGCAGCACTTTCTGTAGTCGGTCCAAAACAACGAATCAATTCTTACAAGCTTAAGGCGATGGCGAAACAAGTGATCGCAGCAAGCAAGGAAATTTCTGAAAGAATGGGGTATTTGAATTTTTCATAATTTGGTGGGAGAGTGGAGAGATGTATGATTTTCATACACATTTCATCCCTGAAGACGTGATGGAATGGGTAAAAGAACATAAAGAAACTATTCATGCTGAATGGGTGAAAAAAGAAAAGGATAAGGAAGAGTTTTTGATTGTTAATCAAAAATGGGGATTTGAATTAAAAAAATCTTTTATAGATTTAACCCTTTTTTTAAACGAACAATTGAAAGCGGGAGTTCATCATTCCGTCATTTCACCGATACCGCAGCTTTTTATGTACGAGTTTCCGGAAGAAATCACTGCTGAACTATCCGGCGTGTATAATGATTCATTAGCGCGGCTTGTGCAATCGTTCCCGGAAAAATTGTCTGCGCTGGCAACGGTTCCGTTAAATAACCCGGATAAAGCTGCACAAATCTTGACAGATGCGATGGGAAAAGGGTTAAAAGGAGCCATTATCGGTCCTGGGGCAGCTAATCATATGCTGTCAGATGAATTTTTTATCCCATTTTTTGAAGAAGCCGATCGGTTGAAAGCGATTGTTTTCATTCATCCGTTATTGAGCGAAGATCCTCGCTTGAAAAGAAGAATGATGCCAAATTTAATCGGTGTTCCGTGGGAAACAACGATTTGTGCTACAGATCTTTTATTAAGCGGATTGATTGATCGATTTCCAAATGTGAAAATATTATTTGCCCATGGCGGAGGATTTTTGCCTTACCAAATCGGCAGAATAGAAAAAGGATACGAAGAATGGGAAGCGGTTTCAAAAAATTTAACATCCTCTCCGAAAGAATACTTAAAGCGTTTTTGGTATGACAATGTTTTGTGGGAGCAAGCAAGCATTGACTATTTAGTGCGAATAGTGGGAGAAGATCGAGTAGTGCCTGGCTCCGATTTTCCGTTCGACCTTTCTGTCTGGCCTCCAAATGAAAAGCATTGCAAAGGGGCAAGTTCATTAATAGATTTTTAAAAGCTTTTCGTCTTTTAAGCCAGCAGGCTGGACAATCAATCGCTAAATGATTTATCTTTTGAATCATCGTTCCGGTTTTTGTTAGCAAAACGTTATTTCACGAACGGGCCCAGCATCATGAAAACGGAAATGTCGTTGTATTATATGGCAGCAGAAAAGCATAAAAGCAGTCTAGACTTGCGGACTGCTTTTATGCCGTTGTGTGCTGAACAGGCAGTAAAGGTGCTATCTCGTCTATTATTTTTTGATCAGCAATGACAGTATAATTTCCGATCGTTTGTATAGCTCCGCCCGCTTCGCACACAAGCAGCTGTCCAGCAGCAATATCATAAAAATTAGGCTTATAGTAGACTGCGATATCAAGTTTGCCGCAAGCAATGTAGGCTAAAGTGACAGCAGCTGTTCCGATCATTCTGACTCGGTAAACGTCGTTTACAATGTTTTCAAGCAATGAAATGCGCTCTTTATTCGTTTGTTTATTGGCGTCCTTTGCAAAATCGCCAATGGAAATAAAAGCTTCCGCCAGGCTGGCATTTCGAATGTTTATAGCATTTCCATTTAAATAGGCTCCTTCTCCCTTTGCTGCCCAATACGTTTCCCCAAAAGCAGGCAATGATATAGCAGAGACGACTGGATCATTTTGATAGGTTAGGGCGATGGAAACTCCGTAAAGCGGAACGCCGAAACTGTAGTTGATGGTCCCGTCAATAGGGTCAATCACCCATTCAAATTCATCCTTTCCCCCAATGCTGCCGGCTTCCTCACTGAATATGCGGTGATCAGGATATGTCTCCTGAATGCGATCAATGATCAGCTTTTCAGCTTTCAAATCCATTTCAGTCACAAAATCTTTTGCTGACTTTAATGTTTGCTGCCCAGCTTTTCCTGCATACGGCCGAATCAATTCACCGGCCTCTTTAGCTAACTTTATCGCAAAAGGCAAATATTGCTTATACATTGCGTTCCTCCTTCGGAAAAGTGAATCAATGATTGATTGCTATTAATTAATCATAATATATTTCAAGAAATTTAGGAATAGATGGAATGTTAACACACACTTGCTTTAGAAGTGTAATGAAAGGTTTCCACATGAGAAATGAAATGCCCTGGATAAGAAAAATCATCTTACATCTTGCATTGAACGCTTTTCTCTTCATATCTTCCGGTGTTTTACATGTTCGATGGTGCAGCGGCTTGACGATTTAATGACAGAATATTATAATTTTAATAAAATTGGACTGCCCAACAGTCCAAAAAATGAAAGGAACATGTTTATGAAATCCAATATATTTAATGAGCTCACCAATACGAGAGTTTACGAAAAAATTGTTGATCAAATTAAGCAGCTGATAGAAGAAGGAAAACTAAAACCAAATGACCGCCTGCCTCCGGAGCGTGAATTGGCGAAAATTCTCGGGTGCAGCAGGACTTCTTTGCGGGAAGCATGCAGAGTTTTAGAATCGGAAGGAATCATTATTTCAAAACCAGGCGGCGGACGGTTCGTTCAAAAAGTCGATCAAAGCTTGATTCTGAAATATCAGATCAACCCTATTGATGTACTCGAAAAAACAACAGTGATTCAATTTTTGGAGGCCCGGGAAGCATTGGAGCCAAAAATTGCTGAAATAGCATGCGAAAGGGCAACGAAAGAAGATATAGAAAAGATGGAAAAGGCATTGAAATTAATGGAAGAAAAGTTGAAAAATCCGGAAGAGGAAATAGATGCAGACAGCAACTTTCATTTATCTCTCGCCCAAGCGACACATAATTTTGTGTTCATCTCATTTATGGATACGAATTTGAATTTATACCGCCAAGTGCGAAAGCAAACGTTGCAGTCGCAAGCGCGTTATTCTGAATCTTTTTTTGAACATGAAGCGATTTTGGAAGCCGTGAAACAGAAAGATAAAGCAAAAGCATCGGAAGCGATGAAAGTCCATTTAAGCAATTTGCGAAGCAATGTATTAGGCATGCTGCCAGAGAAAAATTAATGTTTTGGAGGGGGATACGATGGAAAAAGGAAAATATGGTCCGTTAACAGGAGTAAATATTTTGGATATATCGACTATGATCGCTGCTCCTTTTGGGGCAACGCTGTTAGCTGACCTTGGCGCCGAAGTGACGAAAATTGAATTGCCCAATAAAGGTGATACTTTGCGGACTGTAGGCCCTTGGAAGGGGAATGAGCCGCTCAGATGGCCAGGGCTTGCCCGCAACAAAAAATCAGTTACTTTAGATATACGGAAAGAAGAAGGAAAAGAAATTTTAAAAAAACTTATAAAAAATACGGATATTTTAATTGAAAACTTTCGCCCCGGTACTCTTGAAAAGTGGGGGCTAGGGTATGAAGAATTGAAAAAAGCAAATCCTAAATTGATTATGGTTCGAATCTCGGGCTACGGTCAAACAGGACCGTATCGCGAAAAAGCCGGGTTCGGAACTCCGTGCACCGCTTTCAGCGGCCATACTTATATCCAAGGGTATCCGGACAGACCGCCTGTCAGCCCATCTTATTCATTGCTTGATTATATCACTGGTGTATATACTGCATTTGCTGCGGTCAGTGCATTATATTACCGTGATAAAACTGATGATCCAGAAGGGCAAGTAGTCGAAATGGGATTATATGAATCGATTTTCCGAATGCTCGAATTTTTAGTAGCTGAATATGACCAAAACGGTATAGTAAGAGAAAGAACACCCGGGTTGGCCGGACATTCAAGTCCAGCAGGAACATATGAAACGAAGGATGGAAAATATGTTGTTCTTGTTTGCAGTACTGATTCAACTTTTAATCGGCTTGCAGAAGCAATGGAACGAACAGATATGCTTGAGGATGAACGTTATTATACAAATTCACAACGTTTAAAACATGACGATGAAGTACAAAAGATTGTCTCTGACTGGATACGCCAGTTTACGCTGAAGGAGCTGCAGGAAAAATTGGATTTGTACGGTGTGCCTGTCAGTCCGATTTTAAGTATTAAAGATATTTTTGAAAATGAACATTATCAAGCTAGGAAAAACATAGTAGAAGTTGAGCATCCTCGACTTGGAAAAGTAAAAGTGCCGGGCGTCGTTCCTAATTTTTCAAAAACTCCTGGAACCATTCGTTACCGCGCTCCTGAGCTTGGAGAGCATAATGAAGAAATATTAGGCGGAAAATTAGGGTTATCAAAACAGGAGCTTGCCGAGTTAAAAGAGAAAGGAGTCATTTAAATGAGTGATGCCATATTTCCTGCAAGGGTCATCATTTGCGAAGTTGCGCCGCGCGACGGGTTTCAATCAGAGGATCAATGGATTCCGACTGAACAAAAAATAAAAATTATCCGTGCGCTTGCGAACACAGGAGTTCAATCGATAGAAGTGACATCGTTCGTTCATCCGAAAGCAATTCCGCAGTTGAAAGACGCCGAGGAAGTTGTGAAAGGGATAGAAGATTTAACGCATATTAAATTTCGGGCTTTAGTGCCAAATGTAAAAGGGGCCCAAAGAGCAATTGCGGCTGGAATAAAGAAATTGAAGCTTATGCTCTCGGCAACAGATTCGCATAGTTTATCAAATGCAAACTGCCTTGTGGAAGAAGCGCAAAGAGGATTTGAACCTATTGTCGATTTGGCGCAAAAACATAATGTTGAAGTAGGAGGATCAATTTCCGTTGCATTTGGATGTCCGTACGAAGGAAAAGTGCCTTTAGAAAAAATAGTAACAATTGTAGATCGATATAAGAAAATGGGGATAACTGAAGTTTCGCTTGCTGACACGACAGGAATGGCCAATCCAAAACAAGTCTATCAATATCTTGGCGTATTAAAAAAGGAATTTCCTCACATGACTTTCTCCATGCACTTCCATAATACGCGCGGAATGGCGTTGGCGAATGTGGTTGCCGCTTTGCAGCAAGGTGTCATCCATTTTGACAGTTCTGTCGCAGGTCTCGGCGGATGCCCATATGCACCAGGAGCAACGGGTAACATTGCAACAGAGGATTTAGTTCATTCACTAGAAGAGATGGGGATTGAGACTGGAATTCATTTAGATCGCATAATTGACGTTGCAAAAGATGTAAGAAACATGCTCGGTCATGATGGAGGAAGCTACATGCTTCAGGCAGGACCTTGTTCGAAATTGAGTCCAAAACCAACTGCTCAGGAAAAATTAGAAAAGTAAAATAATTGGTATGGAAAACATGTTTTTAGATCGATCTAATAAGATCGATCAATTTTTTGCCGTCAAAAAAAGAGCCAGTTGAAATGCGTAAACCCAATCTGTTAGGCATTGAATAAAGAGTCGTAGCAGGGCAGAAAAGTGACAGGAGCTAAAGGTGGTTGTTGAAAACGAAAGAGCAAGAAACTCGAATGGTGAATTCGAAAACTCTGGCGATGACTCATTCGCTGTATCAAGGAGAACGTGGAATTCTGGGCAAGATCCCTGCCGCAACGTTCCTTGACAACATGATCATTTGTTCGGGAAGACGACCGACAGGAAGACTTGCCGGATTTACCTGCCACGTCAAGCCATCAGATCCATGTTTCTATCAAAGAGGGAAATTTACAAAAAAATTTGGACTTAACCGATTGTTATATTATATGTTATCGAAGGCTTTCCACATAAAAATCCCTTCCATGAGCTTTCTTTTTTCGGTCAACTATATCATTCGTGCGGTGGTTAAGTTTTTTATTGTGCAGTAGACATAGTATGATGATCATTGCTTTCTTACAACTTTATATTCGGCGGATCATTTCCCTTATAAAAGAAAGGACTAAGATATAACATGTGTCAACAGATTGCCGGGAATAGATTCCAATTCATCGGTGGAGGTGGACAAGAGATGCTGATGAAAAATAATTTTTACTATATATGTAAGAAACTAGTGAAAATTCATTTCTTCTTTTGTCTCTAAATAAAGTGCAGTTATAAATTTTTTTATGCTCAATCGGCATTTTGTTGTCTTTTCTCCATTTTTTAGTTCCTCCATTCGTTGGCGGATTTCTTCAAAATCAAATAAACGAGGGGCGTAATGTTCGAAATTAGGATTTGTATAATCAGTTAATCCAATTGAAGCTAAATTGGTGAATGTTTGTAAAACTATTCGGCGAATACGCTGTTCCATGGCACGCAATTCCTTTTGTAGAGATTCTTCATCAAAATGATTGCCAGATTGCAGCAAAATTTGTTTGTATAAGTCTTTTAATTGAGGAAGGTCGTGTATATTTTTTCCATTCTGTTCTCGAGCCTCTAGCCATTTTATCACTGCTAATATGTCAGAAGTTCCCGTCTCGCCAGCAATGCCTAAAGTGAGAAGGAGATGGCAAGCTTTTTCCTCAATCGAATGCTTTGCAGAATATGTAGAAGCTTTTAAAAATGGTTGCTGATCTTTATCATCCATTACTTCTAATAAATTGCGAATAGATATAAGTGAAGAAGATAAGGCAAGATGGTTGGCAACTCGTTTTAAAACGGAAACGACTTCGTATTTGTTAATAGGTTTTTGAATGTATGTGTCGACACCCTGCAAGTATGCTTCACCGACCATTTCTTTATTTTCAACCTGAGAAATCATAATAAAGGGACCGGTGAATCCTTCGCTTCTCAATTTTTTCATTGTTTGAATGCCGTCTAGTCGAGGCATCAATAGATCAATTAGAATAACATCCACATTTTTGAGTTGATCGATTGAAACATTAATCCCATCATCTGCTTGTCCGATAACTTTTCCAAGCCCGCTGTCTGTTATTATTTTTTCCAACATTCTTCTAACAACAGGATCGTCTTCAATTAGGAAGAAGCGAAGGTACATCACGTGCCCCCCTTTCTTTATTATGGAATACCTATGTAAACGTTTTAAACAGCTGATCTTTTGGTATCGCTACCATAAATTGAGTAGGTTGTCCTTTTTCATTTGATAATTGTATTGAACCATTTAAATTTTGTACAATTTTTTGGGCATGTGTCAATCCGATTCCTGTTGATGGATTCCCGTTTTTGTCAAATTTTGTTGTAAATCCGGGTTCAAAAATCCAGTCTTGATCTTCCTCGGATATACCAATACCGGAGTCGGTTACGAAAAATTTTATGCTGTGATTATCTTCCACTACACGCAGTTCAACCCAACCTGAATGATGTATTGCTTCGACTGCGTTTGAAACAAGGTTGTTTAATACAGATAGAAGAGCATATACATGGTTAGTACATAAGTCAATATCACATTTTTTTTGGAATTGAATTGGCTTTTCTAAAACTTCTGCATATTTTTGATTTGTTTTAATAACTAAATCGCAAATATCTGTAATGGAAATATGAAGGTTTAGTTGCTCTTGACTCATTAGTTTAGATAATCCTGCCAAAATCTTTTGTGAATCTTTTTTCACTTCATGAACATGTTCAGCAATATAAAGGGCTGTACTTGCCTCTTTATTTTCTAATTCCATTAAACGCATATATAGTTGATAGCTTTTTCTAGTTATATCTTCTAGATGGCTCATTGATTTCCGCAAAAAAAATGTTTCTTCATAAAGGCTTGTATTGATCATAACGAGACGTTCGAGTTCATGTTGTCGCGCTTCGCTTATGGCTTTTAATTGAGAAAAATTTAAAATATTGTAAAGCCCTACTGCGCAAAAACTTCTTAAAATCCCAAATAAAAGTAGCATCCAAATAGTTTCTAACGTGAGGGTAAATTGTTCTTGTATTAGTATGCGAAAAGATAATTCCACCATATTAGATGAAAAATCAATGCATGCTCCAATGATTCCTACACGAATGGGAGTTTTTAAATATTTTTGAATTTTTGTAACATAAACGAGTAAAGTAAAATTAAAATAGTAAAAGGCAGCGGGTAAATGGATAAAGAAACTGTCGATCCAAAAGACTCGCCCTAATATAAGATCGATCATCATCCGAAACAGCAAAACAAAAATGCCAGTACTAAATCCAGTTACAAGGATAGGAGCAGATCGAAAAGATAGTAATCCAAAGAAGAAAATTGCACTTCCTAATGAAAATCGAAAAAAATTATCAAAAGGATTGATTTTCATTTCTCCCAGAAGTGCAGTAGTGAAAACAAGGACAACAAGTGTCCAAAGGCGGTTATTCATCGCATTCTCCCTCATAGACAATTATAATACCATTATGGCCAGAAACCTACGAAACGTCTATTTAGATATATTTGTTTTCCAACCGTCTTGAAACTAATGATAATAAATAATTTACAGTAAAATACATGAGAGCAACTAAAATAAAGATCGGAATGACATAGTTGATATTTTTGCCATTAATGATTTGTGCATGATTCATTAATTCTGGTAAAGAGATCACGACAGCAAAAGAAGTATCCTTTAGTAGTGAAATGAATTGACTGACAATTGGCGGAACCATCCGGCGTAAAGCTTGCGGCAGTATAATATACCATAAAGTTTGCAAATAATTTAATCCAGAAGAACGAGCAGCTTCTATTTGACCTTTTTCAATGGAATTTAATCCACTTCGAACAATTTCTGACAACATAGTAGATTCAAAAACTACTAATGCTAAAATGGCAGCGGCCATTTTATCTAATTTTAACCCTATTTCTGGAAGAGCAAAAAACGTAAAGAAAATAATTAATAATAACGGTAAGTTTCGAATCGTTTCCACCCAAACGGCCAGTAGGTGACTAATGACCGGAACTTTTGTGTAACGCAATACACCGATCATGATGCCGAATATAAAACTAAGGGTAATGGATATAAAAGCAACAAGTAGGGTGACAGAAAATCCTTTCAAAAGAAATATGATATGACTGGGTGAATAAGCACCAATAAAATCCATTTTGTTTTCCCCTCCCTCTATAATTTCTCCCAATTCTTTAACACCTATAGATTCTTAACCTCATGTTAGTGGATACAAATTGAATTTATTCAATATATTTACATGGTAGAGGGCTATCCTCTTTATCTATTTTTTGCTAGTCTGCGTTCAAGAAAACTGACACTTAAGCTTAAAGGAATAGTTAACAGCAAGTAAAACATAGCAACAAAAATATATACATCAAATGTTACGAATGTTTCAGAAGATATTAAATCACCGAAATACATGAGATCTAAGCCAGCAATTACACCGAGTACAGACGAGTTTTTCACAAGATTAAGAAATTGATTTCCTAATGGAGGGATAACAATTTTAATTGCTTGTGGCAAAATAATATACCACATCGTTTGTACGTATGTTAAACCGGAAGAACGGGCAGCTTCCATTTGACCTTTCGGTACTGCTTGAATACCTGCACGTATCGACTCGGCGATAAATGCGGCTGTATAAGTTGTAAGACCTAGTGTTCCTGCCAAAAAAGAATTAATGCGTAACCCCAAAGCGGAAGGAGCAAAAAAGAATACAAATACTATTAACATCAACGGGATGTTTCGGATAAATTCCACGTACATCGTGCCAAGCCAATTGAGTGGTCGAAAGGGAGCTATACGGAAAATAGCGATAATTGTTCCTACAACTAAGCTTGCAATCATAGCGAATACACTAGCTTTTATTGTATTAAAAAAGCCTTCTATATACATATCCCAATGATCAATGAGTATGGAAAAATTCAACAAATATAATCACTCCTTTCAGGAAGAAACAGATGAGGGTGAAAAACCGCTCATCTGTTTATCAAATTATTTTTCATTTTTTGGTACGTCTCCGATCCATTTCTCATAAATTTTGTCATATTCGCCGTTTTCTTTAATTTCTTTTAAATATTCATTAATTGTATTTACAAATTCTGTATCACCTTTGCGGACAGCAATTCCATAAGGTTCTTCTGTAAATGTTTCATCAACGACTCGGAAATTAGGATCTTGCTTTGCCATTCCTAGTAATAAAGCATTATCTGTTGTCAAAGCATCTCCTTGACCAGCTTTTAAAGCAGTAAAGGCTTCAGCATAATTTTCAAATTCTAAAACAGTTGCTTCTGGTGCTTTTTCACGAATATTTTGAGCGGAAGTAGATCCTTTTGCAGTTAAAACGGTTACACCTTTTTTGACGTCAGAAATACCGTTGATTTTGCTGTCTTTCTTCACAAGTAAAGATTGTCCGGCCATAAAATAAACATCTGAAAAATCTACTTCTTTTTTGCGCTCTTCCGATATAGTCATTGTGGCAATGATACAGTCGATATCGCCATTGTTTAAAAGAGGAATTCGCGTTTTAGAAGTTACTTCTTTCAGTTCGATTTTATTTTCATCTCCTAATATTTTTTTAGCTAAACCTTTAGCAATATCGATATCAAACCCTTCCACCTTTCCGGTTTTAGGATCCTTAAGTCCGAAAAGATTTAAATCATATTTTACGCCGACAATCAATTTGTCCCTTTCTTTTATTTTTTCTAACGTATTTTGATTGTCGGAAGAATTTTCTGTTTTTTCTTGTTCTGCAGTAGTATTAGTAGTAGTTTTTCCGCCGCAGGCTGACAAAATAGATATACATAAAATAGAAATTAAAGAAATGGAAAGTATTTTCTTACAGAATGATCGAAAGCTCATATATAACATCCCCCTTCATATTTAATGATTTAATATTCTGTTTAGGAAATTTTTTGCTCTTTCTTCTTTTGGATTGGAGAAAAATTCTTCAGGTGTTGAAACCTCCAAAATTTTCCCTTGATCAATAAACACAATTCGGTCTGCAACTTCTCGGGCAAAACCCATTTCGTGTGTTACAACCACCATGGTCATCCCTTCTTTCGCCAGCTTTTTCATGACGTCTAACACTTCTCCGATTGTTTCTGGATCCAGTGCAGAAGTTGGTTCATCAAACAACATGATTTTTGGTTTCATTGCAAGACCACGGGCAATTGCAACACGCTGTTGTTGTCCTCCGGATAGAGAGGATGGATAGGAATTTGCCTTATCAGGTATTCCTACTTTTTCTAAATAGTACATTGCAGTTCTTTCAGCCTCTTCTTTTGCAATTCCTAACACTTTTATAGGAGCTAGCGTAATGTTTTGTAGGACGGTTTTGTGAGGATAAAGATGAAAATGTTGAAATACCATCCCGATGTTGCGGCGTAATTTATTTATATCTGTTTTTTTGTCATGAACTTTTACATTATCTACTATTAATTCTCCACTAGAAATTGTTTCAAGCCTGTTAATACAACGAACGAGTGTACTTTTCCCGGATCCTGAAGGACCGATAATGACGACAACTTCCCCTTGTTTAATATGCAGATTGATATTTTGCAGAACATGGAATTTTCCGTAATGTTTATTTACTTCATGGAAAATGATCATTAATCAACCCCCTCCTTTCTATATGTAAATAATTTTTAAAATATTTAACAAATTCTAAATTAATGTTAAATTAAATCTACGAAAATCTACAAAAAATTACAAAAACCAAATAAAAAACCTTGTCATATTTTTTTACAAAAGTAGAGAATGGTATAAATGGGGATACTTTAAAAAATTTTATGTAATGCGGGGCAGATACAATATTTCTGAATGAATTTGGAATTGATAGGGAACCGATTTCCTTTGCGGGAGACTGTCTAGGGGGTCAAATTCTAAAAATATTAACGTTTTTAAACCATAAAAAAGAGGCATCAATAAGCAGTAAACGCAATGAATCTGCCATATATGATTAATTGTTACGTTCTTCGAATTTTCGCTGGAGGGCTTCCTGCGCTTCTGCAAATCTTCGCAACTTTTCGTTCTGCCTATTTCTCGCTAAAAGTTTGAAAGGTCAAATATACTGCTTTTTCAGCGGATTCTTAACTGCTTAAACTGTTCATCGGCTTTAGACGTTTCCGAATCTCCTTGATCGCTCGTTGGATGGTATTTATCGTGTACATCACACTTCGATTACTGCTTAGGTTCATGAAGGCGAGACTCAAGATCGGGCTTCTCTTTTAAAATTTACTCAATTATTCCGATGCAAACTGCCGAAACGACTTCCATGCGTTTTCTTTACCCGGAGATCGATTAGACTGATGCCCTTTTGGTGCTAAGATCGAAACTCGGAATTTCAAACGCGAATTTCCCTTTTATAAACATTATACGGGCTCGCTTTTGGAAGCGATCATCAAGACATGGGAAATTAGCATGTGGATGAAAGTCCCTATTCTCCTGACGATCAGTTGTATGACCAGAAAGAGAAGACATCAAAAATGGCGCAACCGTCCACTATCCAAGCGTTATGCTGTTTTATATTTGGACTACGACGGTTGAAAAAAAGTCATTTATGTAGTGTTAGGAGTAAACGAAAAAGGATATCGCAAAATTTTGGATTTTTTCGTAGGTGGACAAAATTCTGTAAAACCTTTACACAAGAGGTGTCAAGAAGTGCTTTAAGCGTATTCGATGATTGCCAGGACTGGAGGAGCGCTTTATCCGCAAGGCGACGTACAGCGTTGTGTCGTTACGTTGTCTGTCATACTCTTAGCCGTGTAAATTAGAAATAAAAAAGGATCTGGAAATGAAAGCATATGGATTTCGTTACATATTGGGATGTGTCCACCTGTTCGATTTGATCTCATCCAGCAATCAGTTCTAATTTTTTTTGATTTATCATCATCATTGTGATTTAGAAAAAATGAAAGCATTTACGAAATCCTAAAAAATGATCGCAACAAACATAAATGCTTTATCAATAATATGAAACCGATCGGCTTTTAGGGCCACTTCTTCCCGTATAGATTTGGACGGCGCTTTTTAAGCAAATCGACTTGTGCTTTCTTCTTCTAAACTTTTAAATTGCATGTGTTTTCATACTTCCCGCCGATCGTAAAAACGCATCAAAAAGCCTCTACATTTTGACATTTCTTAAATTTTGCGTATGCCGCTTAATTCCAAAATGTTCATGAAGTTGCCGATAAGGGAGCCTCCTTTCATTTCAAACGAACGATTCACGCTTCAGATCTTCTGAATATGAGTTACATGTTTGATTTTTCACCATAAAAAATCCCCTCTCCGGCAGACTCCTAAGAACACTTTTTTTACTTTCCACCTGGAGGGGATAAAACCACACAGAACCTTCTTTTTTCCCATCCAATGGATCAATGAAAATGATTATGAAAGGAAACGGACAGCGGAATTTGATCTTGGTGTTAACGCTGCTTGTTCAGCGCCGTTCTAAGATTGGCCAACTCGTTTTCAATTTCCGTAAGCTGCTGTTCCGCTTTTTCTATATTTCCTCCGACTGATTCAAGCTTTTCGATGTCCCCTTGAATGCGGATATAGTCAGATTTTAATTCGGCGATTCTTTGTTCAATTTCTTGTTTTGTCATCAATATTCACTCCAATGTATCTGATTTCCTTTTTACCATTTTATCATGAATGTCGGAATGACGCCTTACACGATATGAGTGATTCCAACTAAAAATGTATGAGAAGTAACTATTATTTATGAAAGAGTCGAAAATATAATTATTTTTTCCGAAATAAAATAAGGAGAATTTTTGCGCCGTCTCTTTTAAGGGGTTTTTGGAAAAGGAGTAGGAAAAGGAGAATGAAAAATGTTTTGGTGCTGATGGAAAAAAATTTTGACCGAATCTACAAAAACTTTAACGATTTGTGCACAATGTTTGAAGAAAATCATCATTTAGACTACCAATCTTTTGAAACATATCAACAATTACGGAGAAAATTAATAGAAGATGTAAAAGCTCTTGAATATTTTATTGTTGGAACAATGAAATCTAAAGAAAAATAACTTTTCAATTAACAAAGGCTGCTTTGTTGATTTCGTTGCAAAAGATATATGATTTATGAAAAGATAAGTAAAAAAAGAAAAAGAGGAGGCAGGATGAAAAAAATTATAGCGGAAGCATTAAGGACTGCTGGAGATTTTGGAGTAATCGAAAACATTCGGAAAGTAAGCGGAGGTGATATTAACGAAAGCTATTTTGTACAGACAGAAAACCAAACGTATTTTTTAAAGTACAATTTAGAAGCTCCCGAAGATTTTTTCCGTCTGGAAGCGGAAGGGCTTCAACTGATTAGGGATACTAACACCGTGCGCGTACCGAAGGTGTTTGCTTACTCCGAGAATTCCAACGAGGGATTTTTGATCATGGAATGGGTGAACGGTAAAAAAGATGATAATACAGAAAAGCTGTTAGGCCAAAAGCTGGCAGCTTTACACAAAAGCCATTTTGTATATCACGGATATTCGAAAAATACATATATTGGAACGCTTCCTCAAAGAAACCGTCTTATGTCATCTTGGCTTGAATACTATCGGGACTACCGTTTAAGCGGACAAATGGAAATAGGAATCAAGAAAAATTATATACGTGGTGAACGTGGAAAAAGATTGGAAACTCTCCTTAATCGCTTGCATGAATGGATTCCAGCAAACGTGGAGGCTTCTCTTTTACACGGCGATTTATGGGGAGGGAATTGGATAGTTGGACCGAATGGGGAACCATTTTTAATTGATCCGTCCGTAATGTATGGAGATCGCCATTTTGAAATTGCCTTTACCGAATTATTTGGCGGCTTTTCCCAAGATTTTTACCGCTCATATGAAGAATATTACCCTCTTTCCGAAAGATATGAGGAAATCAAGCCTTTGTACCAGCTTTATTATTTGCTTGTCCATCTGAATTTGTTTGGGGAATCATATGGTGGAGCAGTAGACCGCATATTAAAAATGTATGTTTAAAAAAGATGAGGACTGAGAACCGTTAGTTTTTTCGGTTTAGACAACTGTTTCCCTTCGTTTTAAGAGCTTGCAACTCCCTAATTGTGCAAACGATCAAATGTTTTCTTCCAGAAAGAAAAGGATAGTTGTCGTCCCTCCCCGAAATTCTTATTTAAAAGCCCGCTCTTCTCAAATAAATTTATAAACGAACGTTTTCATTTTCTAATTCAACTGTAATGTCAAAGCTTCGCTGCCCGGCGCATTCGGTTTATTAGCTGAAAGAGGTTGGAATACTGAACTCAGCATCAAAATGCAAGGACTTGAAGCTGACAGCATTTCTATATAGAAGACAAAATGGAACAGGCTTAATAGCTTGCTTGGTCCATTTTGTCTTGGTTGATTCGATTTATCTGAAAAATTCCGCCTCTAAACGCCGATGAAGGCAGCCGCATTGCGAGACTGCTGATTTTGGCAATCATATTTATTGTTAAACAAACGTTTGATTAGTAATATAGGTAATTGATAATAATATATGAAGCAAATAAATGTTTCCACAAAATTTTTTATGATAATCTAAAATAAAGGAGTTGATCACATGGCAAAAGTAGCTACTCTTATTACAGACTTGTTCGAAGACAGTGAGTTCACAAGTCCTGCAGAAGCATTTCAATCAGCAGGTCATGAAGTGGTCACAATTGAAAAAGAAGCTGGCAAAAAAGTTAAAGGAAAAAAAGGTGAAGCGGAAGTTAAAATTGACTATTCGATTGATGATGTAAAACCGGACGATTTTGATGCACTTCTTTTGCCGGGAGGTTTCTCGCCGGACATTTTGCGTGCGGATGACCGTTTTGTTTCTTTTGTAAAAGCTATGATGGATGCGAAAAAACCGGTATTTGCTATTTGTCATGGACCTCAGCTGCTAATTTCGGCAAAAGCATTGGAAGGTCGGGATGCAACTGGCTATAAATCAATTCGCGTAGATATGGAGTATGCAGGCGCCAACTATCATGACGAAGAAGTTGTCGTGTGCCAAAACCAATTGGTTACAAGCCGCACACCTGCTGACTTAGAAGCATTTAATAGAGAATCATTGAAGCTTTTGGATAAAGTATCAAAGTAAGCGGAGAGAAATTCAAAATTTTTTGCTGAGTGATTTTGGCAAAAACAAACTTCATATATGGCAAAAAACCTGCCTGTTTATGTTTGAACAGGCAGGTTTTTATCATGCAGCAAGACTTTATTATAGAACATCTTTCATCAAACGTTTAATCATAGGTGCCATGAAGAATAAAATAAGGCCAAGAATAATTGAAATCATGCCGATAATGCCAAAATAAACAATTTCTGTTTCAACTGTGTAGTATTTTACAAGTTGGGCATTAATGGCTTGAGCGGCTGCACTAGTTAAAAACCATAGGCTCATTGTTTGTGCTGAAAAAGCCGCTGGAGCAAGCTTTGTAGTTGCTGAAAGTCCTACTGGGGACAAGCACAGCTCTCCGATTACAACAAGGAAGAAGCTAAGTACGAGCCATAAAGGGCTAACTAATGACTCAGTACCGTTTACATAAGCAGGAATGATCATAACTAGAAATGATAGACCGCCAAAAATAAGTCCGAATGCAAACTTGCTCGGTGTTGATGGCTGACGCTTTCCAAGCTTCACCCACAACCATGCAAAAACCGGCGCCAAAAAGATGATAAATAAAGGGTTCAATGATTGAAACCATGATGATTGCAGTTCAAGTCCTGCATAGGATAATTGGGTGCGCTTATCTGCATAAGTGGCTAAAATAATAGCCCCTTGTTCTTGAATAGCCCAAAAAACTACTGCGGCAATAAAGAGCGGAATGTAAGCAATTACACGCGAACGCTCCACTTCTGTTGTTTTAGGACTCCGGTACATAAATATAAAATAACATGTTGGTATTACAATTCCGAGGATGCTGACAATCATAGTAAAGCTATTTATAGTCAAAAGTCCTGCAGGGATGGTGATAGCTAAAAAGGCGATAATTACTAAAGCGCCGATGCCGAAAATAGTGAATACTTTTTTTCGTTCTTCCGGTTGTAACGGGTTAGGCACCTGTGTTCCGGCGAGACCAAGGTTTTTCTTTTTTGTTAGGACAAATGTCAAAAGCCCGAAAAACATACCAATAGCAGCAAAAGCAAAGCCAAGATGGAAATTATATCCTTGTCCTAAAGTTCCAACAATAATGGGAGCTAAAAATCCACCTAAATTAATACCCATATAAAAAATACTAAACCCTGAATCGCGGCGGGCATCGTTATCTGCATAAAGATCGCCGACAACACTTGATACATTCGGCTTTAAAAGTCCAGTACCAAGAACAATCAGCGTCATGGAAATGAATAAAGCTTCAATATTTCCAGGGAAGGATAAGACGATATGGCCGAGCATGATTAAAATTCCGCCGTAAAAAACAGTCTTGCTTGTCCCTAACAGGCGGTCTGCAATCCATCCTCCAATCGTTCCCGACATATACACGAGAGAACCGTAGATCGCCATAATCGATGCGGCGGTAGCTTCATCTATTCCCAAACCACCTTTAGAAACTTCATAATACATATAATAAAGAAGTATTGCTCTCATTCCGTAATAGGAAAAACGTTCCCAAAACTCCGTAAAAAACAGCGTAAATAATCCTTTTGGATGTCCAAAAAAACCTTTTTGCGGAAGGCTTTGGACAATCTGCTCCTTTGTTATCATAAAAAATAAACCTCCATTATTTTTATATAATTTTTAAGATGTTTTGAATTGTCCGAAAATAAAAAAATAACCGTACTACCGCTCTTTAAATAATATTTTAATATAATTAAAACGTCAACTGTTAAAAGTATAAAATTATATATATATAATATTTAAAACAGTTTTAAGTTAGGGAATTTTTGAAAAAAGGGGAGGATACAATATGAAATGGGGGATTGGCAAAAGAAAAAATCGGTTCCCATATAGGTTAAACCGATTTTATCCATGGTCATATTGATTATATTAACGATAAGATTTCTTTCTATTTATTTCCTCTGCTATCAATTGATACGATTTTGTGCGTTCTTCATAGCTTCCAGTTATTGTTATGATCATCATTTCATCTGCTTCATACCAATTTTTTAATTCATATAAACGGTGAACGACAAATGTTGGATCGCCAATGATCATATTCTTTTGAAACTGTTGAAATTCATCTGAATTCAGCAATTGCTGCTTTGCTTCTTCTTTTAATGGAAAATCAAGTGTTTTTCTTTTATGATGCTGAAGATTCCATAAAAAGCTGCTGAAGGCAATTTGCTCCGCTTTTTCGTTAGTTTCAGCGCATATTGCCGAGACTGTGACAATTGTCTTTGGCTGCTGTTTTCTTTTTTTCTGGAACTGATTTTTATATGTTTGAATAATTTGCCGCCCGTCTTCATTGCTCATAAATTGGCCAAATGCATAGGAAATGCCGTTTTCAGCTGCTAAAAAGGCGCTCTTTATGCTTGTGCCAAGGATCCAAGGTTCAGGAGGAATATTTGGCAAAGGAGAGGCTGAGATGCTCGAAAATAATTCATTTTTTGGATAGTCATTATATAAAAAATGAAGCAGCTCTTGAACGGTTTTCGGCATGTTTTTTACATTTTCGAGATAATTGCCGGATAACGCAATGCTTGATTGAGCGTCTCCTCCGGGGGCCCGCCCGATCCCAAGATCAATGCGGTTAGGAAATAATGTTGCCAGCATATTAAACATTTCCGCAACTTTATACGGCTTATAGTGGGGGAGAAGCGTTGCGCCTGACCCGATGCGAATCGATTTTGTTTTTGCCCCTATAACTGGGAGCATAATTTCTGGAGCGGAGCAGGCAAGTCCAGAAAGATTGTGATGCTCCGCAATCCAGTAGCGGGTATAGCCTAGTTTTTCCGCCAATACGGCCAGTTGAATGGATTGCTCCAACGCCTCTTTTGCTGTTGAGTTGTTCAAAATCGGTGCTTGGTCTAAAATGCTAACCTGCATTATTCGCCAACCTTTCTTCGTATATTAAAAATTTTTTAATGCTTCGCGAATCGGGGTGTTTCCTGAGACTAGGTCAAATGAGCGGCGAAAAGTGTTTTTCTCCGTTATTGAAGCAAAAATAACCGAAGCCACATCTTCTCTTGGAATGGCGGCTCTTTCAAGATTTTCGGCAATTTTTATTTTTCCGGTTCCTTTCTCATCCAACAGCGCCCCCGGCCGGACAATTGTATAGTTTAAACGGCTTTGGACAAGGAAACGGTCGGCATAATGCTTGGCAACATAATAATGTTTAATCTTTTCGTTCCAATTTTGTCTATTATGGGCTTGCAGAGCGCTGACCATTATAAACCGTTGAACGCCTGTCTTTTCTGCTGCTTCAATTGTTTTTACGGCACCGTCTAGATCTACTAAAAGAGTTTTATCTGCACCTGTATGTCCGCCTGAACCTGCGGTAAAGACGATCCCTTCCGCACCTTTGATCGCCTCGGCAATCTGATCGACTGTGCCTTCCAAATCAGCTAAAACCGTCTTGACTCCGATCGAGTCAAAATATTCTTTTTGGTTTTCGTTGCGGATCATTGCTTTCACTGTGTGCTCGTTGCTTTCTTTTAATAACTGAACAAGAATTTTTCCGATTTTTCCATTGGCGCCAACTACAACAATTTCCATAACGGACTCTCCTTTCAAACATCGTTTATTAACATTATTCCAGAAGCTGGCTGTTTTCTCAAATGATCGATACATGGTATGTGGTTGATTTTCCCATCGATGGGGATTAGTATATTAATAATTGACTTTTAAGATGTTCAAGGGGGTAAAGGAGGGGTGAGTATGGAACGCTATACGGTAAGGGCAGAAAAAGAAATTTCTATTAAAAAAATGCTCTTGATAGTTGGAATCATCTTTGCTGCTTTTAATTTGCGTCCTGCTATTACTTCGGTCGGACCGCTCATCGGTTATATTCGTGAAGATCTCGGAATCTCCAACGGGGTTGCGGGTTTACTAACGACTATCCCGTTAATCGTTTTTGCGGTTCTTTCGCCATTAGCTCCGAAATTTGCAAGCCGATATGGAAATGAAACGGCGATTTTTGCCGGGTTAGTCGTGCTTCTTGCAGGAATGATTATTCGAACATTCGGAGCGATGATCGGTCTGCTTTTAGGAACTGTATTGATTGGAGTAGGCATTGCCATTGGAAATGTGCTTCTTCCGGGTATTGTAAAAGAACGGTTCCCGGATAAAATCGGACTGATGACAAGCGTTTATTCAACAGCTATGGGTATGCTTGCAGGGATCGCTTCCGGTTTAGCAATTCCGTTGTCGGAAGGATTAAAATTTGGATGGAAAAATGCCTTATTATTTTGGGCAATTTTAGCAATTGTGGCGATATGTTTATGGTTTCCATTAATTAGTGGAAAACAGAGATCCGCGAAACCGCCAATTGAACATATTTCAAATGGTTTTTTGCTCCGGTCGCCGCTGGCATGGCAAGTCACATTTTTTATGGGTCTTCAATCGTTCTTATTTTATAGTATGGTTGCATGGCTTCCTGAAATTTTGCAGGCGGACGGATTAAGTGCTTCAACAGCTGGTTGGATGCTGTTTCTTGTGCAAATTGCTGGCTTGCCGGCAACATTTGTCGCTCCGGCACTGTCGGACAAATATGCAGATCAAAGGCGAATTGTAGCGGTTTTAGGAGCTATTTATTTAGCAGGTCTCGTTGGATTATTGTATGGCGGGCCTCTTTTACTGATTGTCTTTTGGATTATTTTAATCGGTATTGGACAAGGGGCAAGCATTGGGCTCGTATTAGCGCTATTTGGTTTAAGAACAAGAAGCTCCGAGCAAGCTTCCGCTTTATCGGGAATGGCGCAATCAATTGGTTATTTGCTTGCTGCTTTTGGGCCCATTTTAATTGGCGTTTTGTATGACAAAACTCATTCGTGGGTGGTGCCCATTTTATTGTTTATTGCTGTCTGTGTTTTGATGATCATTGCTGGTTTGAATGCCGGACGAAATAAGTATGTGTAAAAAAAACTAAATAAAAAGCCGGGCAGTTCAAAGTCGTTTTTTCGACTTATTGACTGCCCCTTTTAATGTTTTAGAAACGTCGATATATCGGTGTTTATGACTGTTTGTTTTCAATGGGGATTTGACTTTTTGGACAACCCCAAGCTTTTTATTGTATTTGGAAGGTTCCATTTGATAAATGAATGTTCACATCGGCGATGGATGCAATGTTTAAGAAGGGGCTGTCAAGAAAGTCAGTGAAAAACGATTTTCTTGACAGCCCCATTCCGGCTTGTTGATAGTGATTAATAATATTGATTATTCTTCCTCATAATTAACACCTATTGTAACCTCTGTATTTTCAATTGAAAAGTTTACATTCCATCTAGGATGTATTTTAACTTTATTTTCTTCATCAAGTTCTAGGACCCCGTGTATTTCATCATTATTTTTAGAAATGAAAATAACTTGCTTTGTTTCTTCATTTACATAAACATTAATTGATTCATGATAATTAAGTGTAAAACCGTTAAAAGTCATTTTCTTCATAAACTAAATCTACTCCTATTCTTTATTTGGATAACACTTTCCCATTTTTATCTAAAGAAGCTATTCTTTTTCCATCTTTCTTTAATTTCCATACACGTCCACCACGTCCTGCTGTATCTTTTTCTACTGACCACTTCCCATTTTTAAAAGTACCAGAATTTTAGTTAGAGGTGTATTCCCGTGTTTATCTTTAAAAGAACCTAATTTCACTTTTCCGTTTGAATCTAACAATGATTGTGGTATTCCATAATTAGAAGCAATTACTCTTTTAGGATCATTAAAATAGTTAGAAATAGTTTTATAGAGCCAACTTCCAGCCTTAATAGTAACCCCACCAACTACTATTGCACCAGTCGCTAGTAATGCAACTTGACCAACACCAGGAACAAAATAAATAGCAGGAGCCAATGCAAAGAAAGGTTAAATAGAAGAACCACCATTACCATCACTTAAAACAACAATCTCAGCTGATTTTAAATACTCCTCAAATTCCTCTGGACTATAAAATTTGCCATCTATCAAAACACCATCTTCCAAACTTCAAAATTAGAAATATCTTGGTTATAAATGATCTCCTCATCTTTAAATTGAGAAGCTTTTAGAGTAGATATACCTGCAGTTCCTACAGATGAAAAAATTAAAGCAAAACTAAAATACATTTCATGCGGTTCATATCAAACGTTGCCTTTCAATTTTTGGTTCTTAAAATGTTTAAACAGGTAGAGAAATCACATATCCGATAAAAAACAGCATTGTTAAAAATATTTTTGATTTTCCAACCTTTTTAGCTGTTCTATAAAATCCCCCCTTTAAACTTCCAATTTTATGTAGGTTTTTAGCGATTGGGATACATTTCCATTAATGTTATTATAGTATTATGTTGTTTTCAACCCCTCTATATAACATGAGTCAGTCAAGACTTTGTGGGAACTTTTTTGATTCGCTGAAAAAAGAAGTAAGTCATAGGTTAGCGAACCATTTTTTTGAATCATCCGTAAGCGCTTTTGGACTCTCATCTCTTGCCATGACGGGCGAATATGTATACCTTTTTTTACCTACCTTGAATTTAAACAGAGCATGCCTTTTTGTCATTGGCATGGTCAAACAGCTAAAACAACGGTATCTCTCCAACGGAGAACGTTTAACCTTGGAACAACTGTATCGAAAAGCGAAACGAGACATTGGCTAAAAAGAAACACTCGGCTCGATTCACGTAACTCTTCATACGGGTTTACCAGTGAAAATCGTGTTTGTGCGGAATCGAAACAACCAAAGTGAATGGCTGGCCATTTTGAGTACAGATACCACGCTGTCTAATGAAGAAATCGTTCGAATCTATGGGATGCGTTGGGACATCGAAACCTTTTTTAAATTCAGTAAATCGTTTTTACATTTAGCCAAAGAGTTTCAAGGTCGTTCCTATGACATGATGATTAGCCATACTACCATTGTCTTCACTCGGTATATCTTGATTGCTTGGCAACTTCGGAAAGAAGAGGATCCAAAGACCATGGGCAACTTATTCTTGTTTCTATGTGACGAAGTAAAAGAGATGGACTTTAAAACGGCTTTACTACAATTGATTTCTCTTTTCCAAACTTTGGATGAAGCTATTGAATGCCGGACGAAATAAGTATGTGTAAAAAAAACTAAATAAAAAGCCGGGCAGTTCAAAGTCGTTTTTTCGACTTATTGACTGCCCCTTTTAATGTTTTAGAAACGTTGAAATATCGGTGTTTATGATTGTTTGTTTTCAATGGAATTGACTTTTTGGACAACCCCAAGCTTTTTATTGTATTTGGAAGGTTCCATTTGATAAATGAATGTTCACATCGGCGATGGATGCAATTGTTAAATCGTGCGTCACCATGATGACGCATTTTCCCTCTTGATGTGCTAAATCTTGAAAAATGCGGACGATTTCTTTAGATGTTTGCTCATCCAAGTTTCCTGTTGGTTCATCTGCGACAATTAATTGCGATTCGCAGCAAAGAGCGCGGGCAATGGAAACTCTTTGCTGTTGTCCTCCGCTTAGTGTCAGTACTTTTTGCTTTGCTTGGTCCTGCGAAATCCCCATTTGTTCTAATGTTTTTAGTGCAAATTGTTTATATGGCTTTTTAGAGGATTTCGTTATTTCCATTGCCGCAACGACGTTTTGCAATGCTGTCATATAAGGAAGCAGGTTGTATGATTGAAAGACGATTGAGACGTATTGATTGCGAAATTTGGAATAGCCGATTTTTTTTAAATCCTTGCCCTCGTATAAAATAGACCCTTCTTTTGGAGAATCAAGAGCACCGGCAAGAGCTAAAAATGTGGATTTTCCCGCACCGCTTGGACCAGTAATTGTGTAAAATGTACCTTTTTCAAAATCAATATTGATCTTTTTTAAGATTTCTACTTTTTTTTGATCTCTGCTATACCAATAGCTAACATCTTGAAATTTCAACAATGCACTCATTTGATCCCCTTCTTTTCTTAGTCTTGTTTAGTTAAAATCACCTTCGGATGCAGCCGCAAAACGGACAGCGATGGAATAAATGATGATAAAACGGCAATTAACATTCCGATAGACGACAGCATGCCTAAATCTTTCGGTGTTATTGCGATTTCTAAGTCATCAATTGTTTCCACGTTAGCTGCTTGCCCTCTCATTCCTACACTGCCTCCCATACCTGGTCGAAAGGATGGAGGTGTATTCATCTGCTCTTGCTGGGCCAGCTCTTGCGCTAATAATTGATCGCTGATCTTGCCGGCCACCACATTTCCGCATGCGCTTGAAATTCCGATGGCGAGAACGGCTACAATCAATATTTCTGCGACAAATTGACCGATGAGCTTCCATCTTTTCTCCCCAAGAGAAAGAAGAACACCCATCTCGTATTTCCGTTCGCGGATTGACAGCATGACAATCAGTCCAAGAATGACAGCCCCTGAAATCGTCACTAAGTAAACGACATTTTTTGAAAATGACGCGACATTGTTGATTGGTCCGACCATTTGATTGTATAGCTGATCATTTGCATCAAGCTGGAATGTATCGAAGTCTATGCTCGAATTTTTCTTCGCTTTTTGAATAAACGAGTCTATTTCCGCGGGATCTTTCATGTAATAAACAGCGCGGTCAATGGTATTTTCATAGTCTTCACCTTTCAGTGTGTTCACGACAGTATATGGAACGTACAATTTGTTGTAAGGGTTCATAAAAGAAAAATTCATTCCTTGATCTTGTTCGTTTGTGGTTGTCTCATAAATGCCAATGATTTTTAATTCAATCGTTTTTTCCTCTTCATTGGCACCTTTTACCGTAATCGTATCACCGACAGTTAAGTCGTTTTCATCCGCCAATGTTTTTTCGATGACCACAACATTTTTTCCTAATGATTGATCGGTTATATGTTCACCTTCTACCAATGTAGAATCTCCGTTCATAAATTCTTCGACAGCATCAGTAAAAACGACGCCTTGCAGACTGACATCAGATTGAAACATTGGATTTCCATTTTCCCCAAAGGGACCTCTGTTTTCTGTTTCCTCATCCGAATCACTTGTGTCTTCATTTTCAATTGGATCAAAGTCTTCAGCAATTCCGTTTGTCGACGAATATAAGTTATAACCTTTTACTTCTGAGTATGTAGATAATTCTTCTGCCGATTTTACCGGAATGGGTTCAAGCTGAAACCTCGTCCGTTCACCTTCCGATTGCTGCTGATTCCGCATTTTTTCCATATCCATCTGCAAGGTCACTTCTCCTCCCAGCTTTTCCTTCGCTAAATCACTGGCTTTCTTTGCTGCACTTTCGATCGCCAGACCGGAAAGGACAAGTAAGCAAATGATGGTGAAAATAAACAGTTGTAAAAGGCTCTTTCCTTTTCTAGCCCATACGCTTAACAACGACCTTTTAAAAAAATTCATCTAATCTTACCTCCTTCGTGATTGTCAACGATAAGCATATTGGAAACATATGAACAATTTATGAAAAATCTATGTTCGAAAGTTTAATTTTTTAAAAGAGAAGTTGAAGTAGTTGCTTCCCTTTCTTTACTCGTTTATCTTGAAAATAAGAGTTGTTTTAGCGGGAGGAAGAGAAATGAAAATTTTAGTGATCGAAGATAATGAAAGCGTCTGTTCGATGCTAAATATGTTTTTTATAAAGGAAGGGATTGAAGGGGAATTTGTCCATGATGGACTTGAAGGCTACCAATCCGCTAAGAGTGGCAATTGGGACTTGCTCATCATCGATTGGATGCTTCCCGGAATGGATGGAGTCACGCTTTGCAGAAAATTAAGAGAAGAAGAACACTCCGTTCCGATCATCATGCTGACCGCTAAAGACAGTGAATCCGATCAAGTGATCGGACTTGAAATGGGAGCCGATGATTATGTCACGAAACCGTTTAGCCCGATTGCACTAATGGCGAGAATAAAGGCAGTGGCGAGAAGATATAACAAGCAAGAACCTCGTCAAAAAAACATTGTGACAACCAAACACTTTAAAGTGGACAAAGATGCAAGAGAAGCGTATTTTAAAGGACAATCGATTAATAACCTAACTCCAAAAGAGTTTGACCTCCTTTATCATTTTCTCACACATCCGCGCCAAGTATTTACGAGAGAGCAGTTGCTGGAAAGTATATGGGGGTATCAATTTTACGGGGATGAAAGAACAGTTGATGTCCACATGAAAAGGCTGAGAAAGAAGCTCGGGCCTGAAGCGCAAAACTTCCTTCACACGGTTTGGGGGGTGGGATATAAATTCGACGAATCGGTGAAGCACGATGAAACTTAAATATATGTATCAGCTGCTTATTAGCCATATAGGAGTTTTAGTCATTGCATTCTTGATTTTGAGCTTTTCCTTTGCAAAATATGTTGAAAACTATGTTTATCAAAATAAAGTAGAAGAATTGATTGCCTACGGCCAAAACATTTTACATGATTATAGCCGCGATAATTGGGGTGGAAACCGGATTTTGGATCAATACCGGCAGGTGCTGAGGACACGAAATATTATGTTCAGTGTGTTTAATCAACAAGGCGAAATTTTTTATCCGGAAGCTGGCTTTTTCCCGCGGTTCACAATGTCAGAAAAAGAATGGGAGAGTTTGGAGGATGGCAAAATTGTCGTGGTCAAGCAAGATTTAAAACGGTTTGATCAGGCGGTATCCTTCGTTTCTTTGCCATTCATCGTGAACGGGGAGCTGATGGGAGGAGTTCTCCTAGTTTCGCCGATAAGCGGTTCAAGAGAGACCATCAGCGACATTAATCAGTTTTTATTTTATACAATTTTAATTTCGTTGACGGTTTCATTTTTGCTAAGCGGTCTTTTATCGAAGCTGCATGTTCGGAGAATTCAGAGGATTCGTGAAGCAACGTCAATGGTGTCATCTGGAAACTATGACGTCCAGGTGAATGCCTCCAAAATCGATGAAATTGGTGAACTGGCAAGCGACTTTAATGAAATGGTAAAAAAGCTTAAAGCTTCTCAGGAGGAAATAAACAGGCTTGAAAAAAGAAGGAGACAGTTTATTGCAGATGTTTCTCATGAGTTGAAAACTCCTCTTACAACGATCAGCGGTGTCATTGAAGGATTAAAAAGCGATATGATTCCTGAAGAAGAAAAAGAAAGAGGCATTCAATTAGTAAGCCAAGAGGCAAAAAGGCTGATTCGGCTAGTTAATGAAAATTTGGACTATGAAAAAATTCGGTCGAATCAAGTAAAGCTAAATATAGAACCTATACAGTTAATTGATGTGTTTGAAATTGTGAAGGAACAGCTTCTTTCACAAGCTGAGGAGAAAAATAACATTATGATCATTGAAGCGGATGAAAATGAAATCATTTATGCTGATTATGATCGCCTCATTCAAATTTTGATCAATATTGTTAAAAATAGCATTCAGTTTACACAAAACGGAAAAATATTTTTGCGTGGGAAACCTGGATATAAGGAAACAATCATTGAAATCGAAGATACCGGGATCGGAATGGACGAAAAAGAAATTGAAAACATTTGGCAGAGATTTTACAAAGCAGATCTGTCAAGAACAAACAATAAATACGGGGAATTCGGGTTAGGACTCTCAATTGTGAAGCAGTTAGTGCTCCTGCATCAAGGAGAAATTAACGTGACAAGTAAAAAAGGCAAAGGAACGAAATTTGAGATTAAACTGCCTGTCAAAAGCTAAAGAATCTTGTAGAAGGGATTGGATAATACATGGAGCTTGAATTTCATCGTTCGCCCAATAAATATATCGGGGGAGTATCGATCAAAGTGGAGGATCTTAAGAGATCTATTGCGTTTTACCACAATTTATTGGGGTTTAAAATATTAGAGCAAAAGGAAAATAAAGTCGTTTTTTCTGCTGATGGAAAGAAGCCGCTATTGATTGTCGAACAACCGGATAATGTAATAAGAAAACAAGTCCGGACGACAGGGTTATATCATTTTGCCATTTTATTGCCGGAAAGGAAAGATTTAGCTAATGCCCTTTATCATCTCATTCAAATGAACTATCCGCTGCAGGGTGCTTCCGATCATTTGGTCAGTGAAGCGGTCTATTTGGCAGACCCGGATGGAAACGGCATTGAAATTTATGCTGATCGAAAGTCGGCGAATTGGGAATGGAATCAAAATCAAGTTGTGATGGACACGATTCCGTTAGATATAAACGATTTATTTTCTGAAAGAGATTCAGAGGGCTGGCAAGGGATGCCTGAAGCAACCATTATTGGTCATGTTCATTTGCATGTTGCCTATTTAGATGAAGCAGAACAATTTTATTGTAAAGGCCTCGGTTTTCAAATGACATCAAAATATGGATCTCATGCATTATTTATTTCTAGCGGCAAATACCATCACCATATTGCGTTAAATACTTGGAACGGTATAGGGGCTCCAAAGCCTCCTGAGAATAGTGTCGGGCTTAAATGGTTCACAATCATTTTGCCGAATAAGGAAGAAAAAGATCAGGTGATCAAGAGATTAAAAGAAATAAATGCACGTATAACTGAAAAAGATGGAAAAATATACACAATTGATCCTTCCGGAAATCAAATTGAAATAACGACAGCTCATTAAAAATCGATCATGAACATGGACGCATTGGCGTCTTTTTTTTGTGCAAATTTTTCTTGCATTAAGAATAAAAAAACGAAAAATGCAAATATTAACAAGAAATAAAAATGCTGGAGTTAAGCAAAAATGAAATTCAAAAAGATGCTTTTATTTGCTGTTGTTTTGTTGTTGTTATCCGGCTGCTGGAACCGAAGAGAATTAAACACGATTGCCATTCAAGTGGGTTTAGGGATCGATAAAGAAGGAGACCAGTATGTGGTGACCTCGCAAATAGTAAACCCTGGTCAAATTGCCATGCTGATGAGTAAAGGGGATAAAACTCCTGTTATGACTTATCAAGAGAAAGGTCACACCATCATTGAAGCTATACGGCGAATGACCACTGCTGTTCCAAGGAGAATTTACTCTTCTCATTTGCGGATTTTAGTAATCGGTGAGGAATTAGCAAAAGAGGGAATTGGGGAGGTGCTTGATCTTTTGTCACGCGATCATGAAATGAGAACAGATTTTTATATAACTGTTGCAAAGGATGCCAAGGCAGGGGATATTTTAAAAGTTTTAACAGCGTTAGAAGATATCCCGGCGAACCAGCTTTTTAATTCTCTTGAATTATCAGATAAGCAATGGGCGCCGACAATATCTGTAACTCTTGATCAATTGTTATCGGATTTAAGCAGCGAAGGGATCGAAGTGAAACTGACAGGAATATCAGTAGAAGGCAATCAGCAAGTCGGTGAAACGAAAGCCAATTATGAACAAATTGACCCTGAAGCAAAATTAAAATTTAAAGGAATCGCTTTGTTTCACCAAGACCGATTAATAGGCTGGCTGGATGAACAACAGAGCAGAGCACTTCATTATATTATCGGCAAAGTACATCGAACGATCGAAGAAATTTCATGCAAGAATGACGGAAAGATAAGCATTGACATTTTTTCTGCAAAAAGTCAGCTAAAAACAAAAATGCATAAAGGCAATCCCGTTGGTGAAGTTCATATCGAGGCTCAAGGAAATGTAGCGGATGTACAATGCAAGCATCTCACAATAACAAATACAAAAACGATAAGGAAGATAGAAAAAAAGACGGAAGAAAAAATAAAACAAGAAGTTGAAAAAGTTCTTTCGAATGTTCAGCAAAATTACCGAGTCGATGCTTTCGGTTTTGGAAAATCATTGTATCGGGACGATTATAAAAATTGGAAAAAAATAAAAAAACATTGGAAGGAAACGTTCACTGAACTTCCAATAAAAACTACTGTTGATGTCAAAATTCGAAGAACAGGCACGATCAACAATCCTCCGCTTCACAAGATGGAGGATTGAGAGCAGGGAAATGGAAGGAA
Organism: Aeribacillus sp. FSL K6-2833; assembly: GCF_037965815.1. Taxonomy (GTDB): domain Bacteria; phylum Bacillota; class Bacilli; order Bacillales; family Aeribacillaceae; genus Aeribacillus; species Aeribacillus composti. Next base: position 376,301 of record NZ_CP150189.1, read on the forward strand.
TTTTATATGGAAAAAGCAAAAATCGATGGGTTACAGATGTTTTCATTTATGTTTTTGTTTCAATTTGGAAGTCTGATTGTCACAGGGCTAGGATTGGAAGTAAAGCAAAATAATTGGATCGCCGTGTTAGTTGTTTCCGGAATTAACATTCTCCTTATTTTATTGATTTACGGTCCAATTTATAATCGTTTTCCAAACCTCACCTTGACAGGAATATTTTTGGAAAACACAGGGAAAATTGTTGGTACAGTGCTTTCAATCATATATAATTTTTATTTTATCTTAATCGCCGGCTTTATATTGCGGGATACTGGGGATAACATGATTAAATATCTTTTGCCTGAAACGCCTATTGAAGTGGTTTTATTGATGGGAGTTTTACTTATTTCTTATTCATGCTTTTTAGGAATTGAAGTGTTCGCAAGAGTTGCCCAGCTGCTTTTCTTTATCATGATCACTCTAGGGATAATGGGAAATTTTTTAGTGTTTGCCTCCGGAATTGTTGATCCAATACATCTTTTGCCAATTTTAGAAGATGGCTTATTTCCTTTAATCAAAGCGGTGTTTCCGTCTATCATTTCTTATAGCGAAATGGTTGTCTTTTTCATGATACTTCCATACTTAAACAAACCTCAGAACGGTGTGCGAATTGGAACGTTATCGGTTTTATTCAGCGGTTTGTCCGTTTCATGGACTTTTGCATTAACTATTGCAGTGCTTGGGGTGTACGGAACGGAATTAGCCGATCTCCCTTTGCTTGATACAGCACAAAAAATCAATGTCGGCGACTTTTTTCAGAGAATGGATCCGATTGTCATTTTAACTTTGTTTATCGGCCTTTTCGTAAAATTAAATATTTTTTTTTATGCAGGAGTTGTAGGAATGGCGGAGCTGTTTAAAAAACAAAAGCACCAGCCTTTTATACTGCCTGCAGCGATCATGATTTTTGTCATTGCAATTGTAAGTGCGGAAAATGAGATCGAGAAAAAAGAACTTTTAAAGGAAAAGCTTCCATTGTTCATTGAGCTGCCGATTTTAATTATTATTCCTTGTATATTGCTGGTGATCATAGCCATTCGCGGCAAACGGCAAAAAAGAAAGCATCTACAACCTTATTCAAAAGGATCGATGAAGGATGAATGAATTTTTGGTAATAGGCGCATTATTATTAAGTCCCTTGCTGACATATGTGATCGTGTTATTAACTATTCGCCCTCTTATTAAAAGAGCTACTTCATCGTTTACAAAAATTCTCATGGGTGATCCCTATATGGAAAATGTATGGGAAATGGTCAGTGCCTTTACGCGGATAAGTCCAAGGATTGTCGTTGAGAACAGCTTGAGGGCTGCAGAAGGGAAAATTATTGACCGTCCGTTTGGTAGCCCGCGAAAATTTCTTAATTTTGACGGGCTCGTCTTTTCACCCGCTCAACTTGCAATTTTTCCTGCAAAAGAGGACGCAAAAGTGGAAATGAAAACGGTTATTGGTCCCTTGGCCAAAAAACCTCTCACAATTGATATGCCTGTTTTGCTTGGCGGGATGGCATACGGTCTTGGCGTAAGCGAACAAGTTCGAATTGCCCAAGCCTGGGGAACGGCCGTTGTCGGAACAGCCTGTAACATTGGTGAAGGGGGATTTTTGCAAGAGGAACGTGAACGGGCAAAGCATTTGATCGTTCAATACCACACTGCGAATTGGGGGAAAAATGCAGATGTATTAAAACAGGCAGATGCTGTGGAAATCCATATTGGACAAGGAGCTTCAGCTGCTGTCCCGGCAAGAATTTCACCTGAATTTTTGCAAGGAAAAGCCCGTGATATATTAGGTTTAAAACCGGATGAGACCGCAGTTATTCCAAGAAGATTCAATGAATGGAACAGTCCGAACGATTTAAGAAAGGTTGTAAAAGAATTAAAACAACTCACTGGAGGAGTCCCGATCGGAATCAAAATTTGTGCAAGCAACAGGCTTGAAGAAGATATTGAATACGGACTTTTGGCAGGTGTGGATTTTATTTCGATTGATGGCGGTCAGGCAGGTACAAAAGGATCGGCGCCGATCATACAAGATGATTTCGGATTGCCGACGATTTATGCATTGACTAGGGCTGTCCACTATATAACAAAAAGAGAAATGAAAGGAAAAGTGAGCTTATTGATTGGCGGCGGAATCAATACACCCGGGGATGCATTGAAGGCTTTGGCGCTTGGAGCAGACGCTGTTTATATAGGAACTGCTGCTTTATGGGCAATGACGCATACACAGGTCGTAAAAACAATACCATTTGAGCCACCGACGGTATTGGCCTTTTATAGCGGAAGAATGGCGGATCAATTTAATAAAGAGGAGGCAGCATATTATTTATCTAATTTTTTAACGTCATTTTCGGAAGAAATACAGGTCGCTGTCAAAGGTTTAGGGAAAACAAATGTTCATGATGTGAACAAAAGTGATCTTGTCGCACTTGATGAAACAACAAGTAAAATTACAAAAGTCCCTTTAGCATTTGATCCAAATGAGACCGCTCATATGACTGGAAGCAAAAATTGATTTCGACTATTTCTTGTTTAGTACGTGGCTAAATCTTAACGCATGTTCAATTTCATCAGTCATGGCTCTAAAGAAAGCATCTCGAATCATTGGATCTTGTGTAGATAAATAATTATCGCGGTATGTCTCATATGCTTCCAATTCTTGTTCATAAGCGATCCGCAGACCTTCTTGGAAATTTCGGAATCGAGTTATTTTTGTTTGATAAACCGGTTTTTTTCCTGTTAATGTTTGATAAAGCTGCGTGAATGTTCGTAAATGTATTTTTTCGTCTTCTAGCGCATGTTCAATTGCCTGTCTCTGTTCAGAAGTTGCCGCCGCCTTTGCCAATCTTGTGTAAAAATCAATAGCACTTGCTTCAGAAGAAATTCCGTTTAAGATAGCCTTCAGTATATTGTCAATGGAGCTGTTGTTTCTATTTTGTCTAATGAAGCTGTGGTCGTAAACTGGATAATAGTAGTTTACATAATGTGTATTAGCATACATGCAAATATCCCGCCTTTCATTTTTCTTATGTCAGTGTATTCAGATATAGAGAAAAAGTGATGAATTAGGTGAAATCGAGACGTGTCGGAAACAAATTTTTGTTAAAAACTAAATTCTTATTGACTTAAAACGAAAGAGGTTATATAATCATTTTCAAAATTATTTACTAAATAAATTATTTTCAGATAAGAAAAGCAAAGAAAAGGAGCAGTAAAAGAGGCCGGTGGCGCATAGAGAGCTGACCCGCAGGCTGAAAGGTCAGTCGTTCACCACTCTTTGAAGGTCACCTTGGAGCTTTGTTTTAGAAATAGCGCAAGCTAAAGTATAAAGCAACGGTTCTTCCGTTATCAAGAAAAGTCATGTACGTGACTTGCTGAGTCTGTATTTCGCGAGGAATACAGAAAAGTTGAGTGGTACCGCGAAAAACTCGCCTCAACAATCCAATATTTCTTTTTGGATTGGGGCGAGTTTTTATTTTGATAATTTCATATGAAAAAGGTGAGGAAAAGGAGCAGTAGAAGAGAGCGATGACGTATTAGAGAGCTGACCCATAGGCTGAAAGGCCAGCCGTTATCTCTCTTTGAAGATCGCCTTGGAGCCTTGTTTTAGAAATGGCTTTTTGCCAAAGTATAAAACAACGGATCTTCCGTTACGAAGAAAGTCATCTATGTGTGACTTGCTGAGTCTGTATTCTGTGAGGAATACAGAGAAGCTGGGTGGTACCGCGAAGCATCTCGCCCCAGCAATCAACCGATGTTTTATGCGTTGGTGATTGCTGGGGCATGTTTTTTTAATTGGCTATTTCGCCATGCTGCCCGCTAAAAGAAAAGCCCGATTTAGCCAATCAAGCATTCAATAAAAATTGGCAACCAAATAGGTCTAGTCAGCAGCGCACAATAAAATTAAAATAATGAGAAAGGATGGATGAACATGAATCAAGTTATTGAATTTATTAAATCGGACCGGTTAAAAGAAAAGCCTGATCTTGAATCGTTAGGATTTGGAAAACATTTTACAGACCATATGTTTATATTGGATTATAATAAGGTGCAAGGGTGGCATTCCCCTCGTATAGTGCCGTTTGAACCGTTGGTGCTCTCGCCGTCAGCAATGGTATTTCATTACGGGCAAGCAATTTTTGAAGGGCTGAAAGCTTATAAAACGAATGACGGCCGCACATTGTTATTCAGACCGGATAAAAATATAGAGCGATTGAACCGCTCTTGCGAACGAATGTGTATTCCGCCCATTGACCCTGATCTAGTATTGGAAGCCATTGTGCGGCTTGTTGAAGTGGAAAGAGATTGGATTCCAAATAAAGAAGGCACTTCTTTATATATCAGACCGTTCATCATTGCAACGGAACCATATTTAGGAGTTAGACCAGCAAGCGAATACAAGTTTATGATTATCCTGTCGCCAGTTGGAGCTTACTATTCAGGCCGTCAGCTCGTTCCTGTAAAAATTTATGTTGAAGATGAATATGTTCGCGCTGTACCGGGAGGAGTTGGTCATGTTAAAACTTCCGGAAACTATGCCGCTAGCTTATACGCCCAAAAAAAAGCGGAGGAATTAGGATACGATCAGGTGCTCTGGCTCGATGGAAAAGAAAATAAATATGTAGAAGAAGTTGGAAGCATGAACATTTTCTTCAAAATCAACGGTGAAGTGTACACGCCAAAATTAAACGGAAGCATTTTGAGCGGTATAACAAGAGACTCCGTTATCCAGCTAGTGAAAGATTGGGGAGTACCGGTGCATGAAGAACGCATTGCAATAGAAGATATCTTCAATGCCTACAAAAACGGGGAATTGGAAGAAGTTTTCGGAACAGGAACAGCAGCGGTAATTTCGCCGGTCGGGGAGCTGAAATGGAATGAGCATAAAATGCTATTGAATAATTCTGAAACAGGCGAGTTTTCTAAAAAGCTTTATGAAACGATCACGAACATTCAATACGGAAAAGCGGAAGACAAGTTCGGCTGGACGAAAGAGGTATAATTCAATTTTATATTGATTTCAAATAAAATTTATTAAGGTGCCATCCATCTTTATTTGCTTTCGAATCAGAAATATTGGCAGTGTCAAAAAATTGTTTTTAGGTAAGAATGGAACAGAATATGGAGAGGAGATAGATGATTGATTAAAGCTGTTTTTTTTGACTTAGATGATACACTTCTTTGGGATGAAAAAAGCGTCAGCGACACATTCCAATATGTTTGCACCACAGCCGAAGAACAATACGGGGTTGATTCAAAACAGCTTGAGGAAGCGGTTCGTCAAGAAGCGAGAAAATTGTATGAATCTTATGAAACATATCCATTTACAAAAATGATTGGCATCAATCCGTTTGAAGGCCTTTGGGCGAATTTTAGCGAAATCGTGCACGAACAGTTTGGGAAGCTTAATCAATTGGCGCCTGTTTACAGAAAAGCTGCTTGGACGAACGGTTTGAAGGCGGTCGGTATAGATGATGCTGAATTCGGGGAAAAGCTGGCTGAGCTTTTTCATGCAGAACGGCGCAAAAGACCGCTCGTATATGAAGATACATTTGAAGTATTAGAACGGCTGAAACAAAACTATCGTTTGCTTCTTTTAACAAACGGGGATCCAAGCCTGCAAAAAGAAAAGATTGCTAGTGTTTCTGCTCTCTCATCGTATTTTGAGCATATTGTCATTTCAGGTGAGTTCGGCAAAGGTAAGCCTGATCCGTCAATTTTTGAACACGCACTAAACTTAATGGGTGTTCAAAGCAATGAAGTGGTAATGGTTGGAGACAAACTGAGCACTGACATACTTGGGGCATCACGGACAAATATCCGGTCTGTTTGGATTAATCGAAAGCAGTTGGAGCTTAGCGGAGAAGTCACTCCAGACTATGAAATCAGCCAATTAAGAGATTTATTGACGGTTTTAGAGGATTTAAAAAAGGAATAGAAATATTTTGATAGGAAAAGAATGAGGCTGGACTGGATGAAAAAACATCCGAAGTCCAGTTTTTTTAGATTCGTGCTTTTTATGAAAGGGCTGTCTTAGAAAATCAAATCGCCATTGAAAACAAAAAATCATAAACACCGATATATCAACGTTTCTAAAACATTAATGGGGGCGTCTATAAGCCGTAAAAACGACTTATTAGACACCCCCAGCGGCTTTTTCTTTATTTAAGATGCGAGCCTAAAAATTCTTTCACTTCCTCAGGTGTTTTTGCGTATGCGCTGTGCAGATGAGCGATTTTTTCGTTGTTTTTAAAAATTAAAATGCTTGGAATTCCCATTACTTGATATTTTTCAGCTAGGTCGGGGAATTGATCTTTATTGATCTCATACCATTCATATTGACCGTATTCTTCTAAAATGTCGCCGATAAACATGTCCATTCTTTTGCAATCAGGGCACCAATCGGCAAAAAACTTGATGATGGTTTCTTGATTGCTCTGAATCACTTGTTCAAACTGTTCTGCTGTCTCTATTGGCTTCATTGGATAACCCCTCCTTCCTTCGTATTTATTTTAATTCATGGTAAAGAAGAAGTGAATTTTTTTCTCCCGCAAATAAATTGTTCGGCAATGATAACAAAAACAACCTATATAATGATAAAATAAAACAGATGATTTTTTTCAAAACGGGAGGAAAAAATAAATGGCAATCAAACTGGCGCTTGTATATGGGGGCAAATCTGCCGAGCATCAAGTATCATTACAAACAGCTCGGGCAGTAATAAACGCTCTCGATAAAAATAAATTTGACATATATCCAATTTATATTACGGAGCAAGGGCAATGGGTAAAAGGAAAGCAATTGAACGGTCCAGTTGAAAGAGTAGAAGACTTGAAGTTTCTAGCGGGAAATTCCGAAGCTGGAGAAAAAGGTGAACATTTGCCGGTACCTTTCAGTCAAGAGCTATTTAATGCTCCAGGAAGCGCTGATCCAGTCCATGTCGTATTTCCGCTATTGCATGGACCGAATGGTGAAGATGGAACGATACAAGGAATGCTGGAATTGCTGAATATACCTTATGTTGGGAATGGAGTTTTGGCTTCAGCAGCAGGAATGGATAAAATCATTATGAAAAATTTATTTGCCCAAGCAGGACTTGCTCAGGCAAAGTACGTTTGGTTTACGAACAAAGACTGGGAAAAAGATAAAGAGAAGGTTTTTCAAAAAGTCGAGGAGCAGCTCGGGTATCCTTGCTTTGTAAAGCCAGCCAACCTCGGCTCAAGCGTAGGTATCAGCAAGTCAAAAGATCGGCAATCGCTCATTCAATCTATTGAAGAAGCGTTTCTGTATGATCGGAAGCTGATTATTGAAGAAAGTATTGATGGAAGGGAAGTTGAAATCGGAGTAATTGGAAATGACGAACCGATCTGTTCTGTTGTTGGGGAAATTGCTCCGAAAAAAGAGTTTTACGATTATAAAGCGAAATATGAAGACGGAGATACGGAGCTCATTATTCCAGCTGACATAACGGAAGAGCAATATGAACAAATCAAGAAAATGGCGCTGAAAGCATTTAAAGCTATCGATGGTTCTGGACTTGTTCGGGCAGACTTTTTCTTGAGAAAAGACGGAACACCGTTGATCAATGAAGTGAACACAATGCCTGGATTTACGCCGTTTAGCATGTTCCCTCTTTTATGGAAGCACAGCGGCATCGATTATCCGGCGTTGATTGAAAAATTGGTTCAGCTTGGAATCGAGCGATATGAACTAAAACAGAGAATCAAGTATACTATTTAAAGATCGTTCTTAGGGCGGCTGTGTAAAGCCGCCTTTTGAAAGGAGAACAAAATAGCATGATAAAACGGCAATTATCAGCAATTAAGCAGATGGCAAACAACGCAGAATTAAAAGAGGAATTTGAGAAGATTACCATCGAAGGAGTAACGACTGATTCGCGGAATGTCCGTAAAGGAAACTTATTTGTACCCATTATTGGCGAAAAGTTTAATGGACATGACTTTGTCGAGAAAGCGTTCGAAAATGGTGCTCATGCCTCCTTATGGTCTAGATCAGTCCCGAATCCGCCGCAAGACAAACCATTGATCATTGTCGACGACACCTTGGCAGCATTGCAGCAGATAGCTTCTCACTATTTGTTGGCAGTAAACCCAAAAGTAGTAGGGATTACAGGCTCTAATGGCAAAACAACGACAAAAGATATGATCGCATCGGTTGTGGGCACTCGGTATCGCGTGCATAAAACGAAAGGGAATTTCAATAACCATATCGGTCTGCCTTTAACAATATTAGATATGCCTGAAGATACAGAGGTGGCCGTATTAGAAATGGGCATGAACGCTAAGGGAGAAATTGAATTATTATCATCAATTGCACGTCCTGATATAGCCGTCATTACCAATATCGGCGATGCTCATTTACAAGATTTAGGCTCTCGTGAAGGGATTGCGGAAGCAAAGCTTGAAATTATAAAGGGTTTAAAAGAGAATGGAACGCTCATTTATCATGGTGATGAGCCTTTGCTAAAAAAAGATTATTCATGTCAAACCGTAACGTTTGGAGAAAATAAAAACAATAATCTTTTTCCGACATCAATGGAGCTGTTGGGTGAAGGAACACGGTTTCGCGCCAATATAGCTGAACAGCCTTTTTTTATCCCTGTTTTAGGCCGTCACAATGTTTTAAACGCATTGGCAGCGATCGCTGTTGGAGAACTCCTAAAGATCGGACTGAATCGTATTGAAAAAGGGCTTCGCGATTTGAAAATAACAAACATGAGACTTGAATTGATTCAAACGAAGAACGGTATGTCCATCATAAATGATGCATATAACGCGAATCCTACAGCGATGAAAGCAGCCATTGATTTAGTCCATGGTCTAAAAGGATATTCGCAAAAAATTCTTGTCTTAGGGGATATGCTGGAGCTTGGCGAAAGAGAAGTTGAACTTCATCAAGAAGTAGGAATGATGCTGTCTGATCAAGAAATTGATCACCTCTTTACATTTGGAAAACTCGGAAAAGAAATTGCCGTTGGTGCAAAGAAAGTTATAGATGAAAGAAAAATTCATGTGTTTTTTGACAAAGATGAACTAATTCATGAATTAAAGAAAGCTGCAGGCTCAAAAGATCTTGTGTTAGTGAAAGCGTCCAGAGGAATGAAGCTGGAAGATGTTGTTCATGCATTAATGGAAGAATAAAATAAAACATCATTTTGCTTGTGCTTTTGTTTTTATGCTTTTTTAGCTATAGTGCGGTAAGTTGAAATAGATTGATGGAAATGGTATGATAACACCTGCGGTGAATGGATAAAAATCCCTATGCGTACTTTCCAGCAAAAATCGGAGTTTACACTATTCTCACGACTATGATAAGCTTACAGTTTCTAGAAAATACGCACAAGAGCCTTTTTATCCAGCAGCGCTTAATAAAAGTCTTAAAGGAGTTTGGAAAAATTGACAAATTTGTTTCACCAGTTCGGGTTGAGTCCGGAGCTGTTAAAATCAATAAAAAGAATGGGCTTTGAAGAAGCGACTCCCATTCAAATGCAGGCGATCCCTTTAGGCTTGAACAATAAAGACATCATTGGACAAGCGCAAACAGGGACAGGAAAAACAGCAGCTTTTGGCATCCCTTTAGTAGAAAAAATTAATGTTCATGATTCAGCTGTTCAAGCGATCGTGATAGCCCCAACACGGGAACTTGCTATACAAGTATCAGAAGAGTTATATAAAATCGGCTATGATAAACGGACAAGAGTATTGCCGATTTACGGAGGCCAGGACATTTCCAGGCAGATTCGGGCTTTGAAGAAGCCTCCCCACATCATTGTTGGAACACCTGGAAGGTTATTGGATCACATACGGCGCAATACGCTGCGGCTTGATTCTGTGCACACTGTCGTTTTAGATGAAGCGGATGAAATGCTCAACATGGGGTTTATTGATGATATTGAGCACATTCTTTCAAATATTCCTAGGGAGCGTCAAACCCTTCTATTTTCTGCGACAATGCCTGGTCCAATTAAATCAATTGCAGAACGCTTTATGAAAAATCCGACTCATGTCCGTGTAAAAGCGAAAGAAGTAACGGTTCCAAATGTGCAGCAATATTATTTAGAAGTGCCTGAAAAACAAAAATTTGACGTTTTGACAAGACTTCTTGATCTGCAATCACCGGAGCTTGCGATTGTGTTTGGCAGGACAAAGCGCCGAGTGGACGAACTTTCTGAAGCATTAAATGTCCGCGGCTATTCAGCAGAAGGAATTCATGGCGATTTAAGCCAAGCGAAACGCTTATCTGTTTTGAACAAATTTAAAAATGGAGCCATTGATGTGCTTGTTGCAACAGACGTAGCAGCCAGAGGGCTTGATATATCTGGTATCACCCATATATATAATTTTGATGTACCTCAAGACCCTGAAAGCTATGTGCATAGAATTGGAAGAACAGGACGGGCTGGGAAGTCAGGAAAAGCGATGACGTTTATAACCGCAAGGGAACGCGGTATTTTGGAAACCATTGAGCATACAACAAAAAGAAAAATGGATCGAATGCGTCCTCCTACTTTAGATGAAGCACTAGTAGGAAAACAAAAAATGACGGTCGAAAAAATTTGCTCTGTAGTGGAAACTGAAAATTTAGATCAGTATAAAAATTTTGCTGCGGAGCTATTGGAAAAATATGATTCCGTCCCATTGCTTGCAGCAGCTATTAAAATGTTAACGAAGGAGCCGGATACGACACCTGTAAAATTGACGGAGGAACCTCCTCTCCCTATGAAGAAAGAAAAAAGCAGAAATAAACGAAAGCTTGATTTAAAAAACAAACGGGTTGGACGGAAACGCTCCTTTCATTCAGCAAGATCGACAAAAGGATCGGCTAGCCCAAAATAATTGGAATGAAAAAGAATAATCAGACATGGAAAAAGAGGCATTCCAAAACTTGGAACTGCCTCCTTTTTATATATTTGAAACTTTTTGCCTAAATGAAACGTAATTTTTTACAGAAGGAGACAAGGGAGGGAAAAACTTGCGGCGCGAACCACAAAATCGCATTAGTCCTAAAGCTGTTACTGTATGGAAGATCACTGCGGCTATTTGGAGCATCGTTGAGTTGCTGGTGATCATAGGCATATCTTTATTGATATTTTTTTTCAACTGGCCGAAATGGATTATTCCTATATTGGCAATTATTTGGTTGGTGTCTTCTATTTGTTCCATTTTCATTTTTCCAAATATTCGGTTGAAAATATGGCGATATGAAGTTCATGAGAATGAACTGGATTTACAGCATGGATTGTTTACAGTTACCCGTGTGCTTGTTCCAATGGTGAGAGTTCAGCATGTAGATACCTCACAAGGGCCGATTTTAAGAAAATATAACTTGGCGACTGTAACTATTTCCACTGCAGCAACGGTTCACGAGATTCCTGCCCTGGAAATGGAAGAAGCGGATCAGCTTCGCGATTATATCTCGAAATTGGCACGGGAGGCGAAGGATGATGTATGATCAGAAAAGATTGCATCCCGTAGCTGTTTTAGTGAAAATTGCGAAGGCGATTAAAGAAATTATAGTAACGAATATTTTCTTGTTTGTCACAAACATAGGAAACATCCGGTCGTTTTTATTGATCGGAACGATTCTAGCACTTATACTCACGATCATTTCCAGTGTGTTAAATTGGTTGAAATTTACTTATCGCATTGAAGAAAATGAATTTCGTGTTGAGCAGGGCGTTTTTTTAAAAAAAAATCGATATATACCGATTGAAAGAATTCAATCCATAAATGTAACCGCCGGTTTCATCCAGCGCCTCTTCGGTGTAGTGAAGCTTGAAATCGAAACAGCGGGCGGCATGGGCGAAGCAGAGGTTGAACTTAGCGCCATACGGAAAGAAGAGGCAGAACAGATTCGGACAATCATCAAGGAGCAAAAAAGACAAATAGCACAAGGAGAAGCAGAGCAAGACAAACTGGAAGAAGGAAGGGTTCTTTACAAAATAAGCTTTAACGAACTGCTTATTACTGCAGCAACTTCAAGCGGCTTAGGGGTTGCTCTGTCAATCGTAGCCTTTTTAAGCCAATTTGATGAAATTATTCCGTACGAAAAAATATTTGACAAGCTGGAATGGATTGTCCATGCAAGTGTGACGATGATTGTCATCTTATGTTTGATTGGTTTGATCATTGCGTGGATTATAAGCTTTATCGGGGTTTTACTCCAGTACGGAGATTTTACAGTTCGAGAAGAAGCCGGACAGATTATTATTTCAAGTGGCATTTTTGAAAAAAAACAGATTTCTATACCAATAGATCGTATTCAAGCAATTAAAGTAACAGAAAATTGGCTGCGCCAGCCTTTTGGATATGCAACTGTACATATTGAATCGGCGGGAGGCGGAAGTGACAAGGATGTCGAGACCATTTTGTTTCCGTTAATTCGGAAGAAACAAGTTAAAGAAAAGGTTGAAAGCTTTTTTCATTTGACGATAAACGAGACACTGCACCCGGTTCCGCGGCGTGCGCTGTCCAGATTTTTGCTCCGTATGCTGATTTTATCACTTCTCATAGCCGTCCCTTTATGCTTGTTTTTTAAACCATGGGGCTACTTATCACTTATTCTCATTCCTTTTGCACTGGTGCTCGGATATTTTCAATATAAAGATACAGGTTGGTATTTAAATGGAAAAGAATTGACGCTGTCTTTCCGCGTGTTGAATAAGACAACCGTCTTTTTCGAAAAAAAGCGGATTCAATCATTGGAATTGAAACAATCCTATTTTCAGAGACAAAAAGATCTGACTTCTGTTCAGTGCAGTATTATTTCCAAGTCTACTGGAAGCTTTTTTGCTGTTAAAAACCTCGAGGAAAAGGACGGAATGGGAATTTATAAATGGTTTTCAAGAAGAAGTGAAGGACAAGTTTAGAAGCTCCCATCTCTCATGTGGATGGGAGTGATTTAAATTTTTACAACACATATAAAATAGCCGCAAGTATAAAAACGAAAACAAAAATCCATATCGACCATTTTTTGAAAAATAATTTCATTCCTTCCTGCCGAACCGGTTGATGATAATACGTATAATGAATGAAGCTTGGTTTTTTGCGGACAAACACTTTACCTAGCAAAAATCCAGCCAGAAGTCCTGTTACATGTGCAACTACATTGATATGGGCATCAATAAAGGACAGTACGAGAGCTATGGCTGTAACCGTTAAGATCATTTGAGAGTTTTTTTGATCCATATATTCCTTTCGGAAAAAACAGATGAACATGTACGTGCCCAAAATGCCAAAAATCGCCCCTGAAGCTCCTGCATGAGAATAATCCATTGGCATGATCAAATAGGTTGCAATGTTGGCTATAATGCCTGATGCACTGTAAATGACCAGAAAATAAATTGACTTTACCATTCGTTCCAGCGGCGGGGCAAAAATAATAAGTGTGATTGTATTAAACAAAAGATGGGAAAAGCTAGTATGCAAAAAAATTGGTGTAATGAGCCGCCACCATTCCCCTGAATGAACCCCTGCATTGTATCCGGTTAAAAAAGAAAATAGAAGCGTAAAAATTGGGAAAGAAAGTTTCATCATAATCCATAACACAACATGTATGCAGCTTATGATCGTGACAGCAGGATAAAGGCGAATAAAAGTGTGAAGGCTTTCTGTTCTGCGAAACATGTGAATTCTCCTTTTCAACAGGACAAGTATTCTATAATCATTTGTATGATTTTCAATTTATAAATAGTACAGTAGAAAATTAAAGTCCTGCGGTAATATGTCAAGGTGAAAAATCATAGAAATTGGAAATTCCCTTGTCCGATGATCCGAAAAAAGGCAATACTGAAGAAACCCAGTATTGGTACATGTAATAAACTGGGTCTAAAGGTTGATATTGGTATACCAGATCGATCCTCTTATCGATCTTCCCCCTTTCTTGGCGTGTAGATTTGACCGTTGCGTAGCAGCGCATCGATCACACGCACGAGTTTTCTAGCGGTGAGGACGAGGGCTCGTTTATGTTGGTGTTTGGGCACTTCCTCATACTTCTTCCGGTAGTACGCACGAAACGTCGCATCATGCCGTTGCACCGAGTTGGCAGCCTCCACTAGGTAGTAACGGAGATAGCGATTGCCGGAACGAATGAGGGAGGTGTCCTCGGCTTGAAAACGGCCCGATTGGTGCTTGGACCATGTCAAGCCGGCATATTTTGCCAAGGCGGCCTGGTTGTGAAACCGCTCGATTTGCCCGATTTCGGCCAGGATGCCTGCGGTATAAACCGGTCCGATGCCTGGGATGGTTTGCAGTGTGTTCGGAATGCCTTCAAGATGGCGGGTAATGGCTTTATCGAGCTCTTTGAGCTGCGATTGCAGGCTGCGGATTGATTGAATCGACAGCCCTAACAGCAAGTCGATGGAATCCTCGACACACTTGGACAACCGATACGACGAACGGGCCGCCTTTTGAATCGACTTGGCGATGCATTCCGGATCGGCAAAGCGATTGCGCCCTTTTTGGCGCAGGAAGTCGGCCAACTGCTTGACATCCATTTGGCAGATGTCATCGAGGCTCCACGACTCAAGCAGCAGTTCGAGAATGGCATGTCCGAAGATCGAACTGTCCACCTCTTGGGTAAAGGAACTGCATTTGTAAAACAAGTGCTGGAGAAAATACTGTTTCTCACGGGTTAACTGGTGGACGAGATGATATCGCATGCGTGTCAGTCGCTGAAGCGCGAGAAACTGCTCCTTGAGGACAGCCGTCATCTTCAGACGGCCGAAGCGAAGCCGATCCGCAATGATCCAAGCATCGATGTCATCCGTTTTCTCCAAGTCGACATAGGCTTCTTTAAACTTGCGAATGAGCTTTGGATTGATCGTAAACACCTTGACGTTCCAAGCCTGCAAGGCCTCCTGCTGGTGGAAAAACATAGCTGGATGCCAACTGTAGACCGAGGTGGCTTCCATCCCGATCAGAATTTCGGTTGGCTTTCGCTTGTTAGCCCACAGGAGGATTTGATCCCGAAGGAAGGTGGCGCCCAGAAGATGATTATCCACTTTGAAGCGTGCGCACGTATTTCCTTCATGATCCATAATGCAGGTGGCTAAGTCGCGTGAGCTCACGTCGATCCCGACGTAGAGTTTCATGAGATCACCTCCTATTGTTGTAGGATCGAGGGGTAGGACTCTTCGGGATGCCCCCGGATCGCGCCTGTTGACCAGTCACCCTCGCATATGAGAACTCACGTTGGACCATGGGCTGCCCTGGAAGCTGCTCCTTCCAGCATGGGGAAAACCAACGGGAACAGCCTGCGGGTTAGACGTCCAAACAGGGGCCGAGGAGACAGACTTTACAAGTAGTCAAAGCTACAGGAGTGAGAAGAGTATCCCCGATGATCCTAAGACCATTATCCAGGAACATTGCGAAAAGTCCAACCCCGGTACGCTCAACCCTTTGTGGGAGGGGCGCGCCCCTCCCACAAAGGCAACCACCCAAGATATGCGATTGTCAAGGAGCGTATCGGACTGGAAATTCGATAAAAAAACTTTCTGAAACTTAGTATACGAGGGATGTGATGGTGTGATCGTTGGGATTGGACTTGATATCGTTGAAATGGACAGGATGAAAGATATTATGGAGCGGAGATCCAACATTATTGACAGAATCTTATCGTTTCGCGAAAAGGAAATCTTTAATAAATTGCGGGATTCAAGACAATTGGAGTTTTTGGCAGGCAGATTTGCCGCTAAAGAAGCATTTAGCAAAGCATTAGGGACAGGAATCGGAAAGACAGTGGGCTTTTTAGATATTGAAATTTTACATGATGAAAAAGGGAAACCGATCATTGTGCAAAATATTACATCAGACCGGGTGTTTGTGACAATCACTCATTCAAAAAATTTTGCTGCTGCACAAGTAATCATTGAAAGCCTGTCAAGCTAGTCTGCATATTTGCTGACCTTGCCTCATATAGTTGTAATGCGGTAGGGGAGACAAGTCAGAAATTGTTCACTGACTCTTCAAAACTTCCTAGTGACGCTAATTGAGGCAAAGGGGTTGAAAAATTTGACGAGAGGCGTAAAGCTCGTGATTGTCTGTCTGCTTTTTGTGGGATTAATATCTGCATGTGGCGTAAAATCAAAAGAAGACGTTTCAAGTGCATTGAACAAAAAAATTGAAGAATTAAAAGGCTATAAGGTGAACGCCAAAATGACGATCAAAACAGCGGAAGAGCCGCATGTGTATGAAGTGGAAATTTGGCACAAAAAGCCCCATTATTATCGAGTGCTATTAAAAAATGATGACAGGGATCAAAGCCAGATTATTTTAAGAAATGATGATGGGGTATTTGTTCTGACTCCTGCTTTGAACAAAAGCTTCCGTTTCCAAAGCAATTGGCCGCAAAATTCGAGTCAAGCTTACCTGTATGAATCGCTTGTCCAAGATATATTGAAGGATAAAGAAGCGAAATTTGAAGTCGGGGAAAAGAACTATGTATTTGAAACAAAAACCAATTATCAAAACAATCAAATGCTCCCATACCAAAAAATTGCATTTCATAAGAAAAATTTGACACCTTCATATGTGAAAGTGATGGATGTTGATCGGAATGCGCTTGTTTCTGTTGAATTTTCCAATTTTGAATCGAATCCAAAATTTGATAAAAATGCCTTTGAAATAGAAAAAACGATGTCCAATGCCCAAGTGGATATTCCTGTTTTGGCTCAATCAGCGAACAAACAATTTGCTGTTCTTTATCCGCTTAAGGAAGACTTGCCGGAAGGTGTCGATCTCGTCCAAGAAAAAGAGCTGAATACAGATAGCGGAAAACGAGTAGTATTAACTTACGGAGGCGAAAAATCATTTACTCTTATTGAGGAGCTTGCGGAAGTTTCACCAGTTACCTCTTCAGAATTTGTCAGCGGAGAGCTGGTCGACTTAGGGTTTGCAGTTGGAGCGCTGACCGACAATTCTTTAACATGGACATATAATGGTGTGGATTATATGCTCGCTTCAAACGAACTGACGCAAGAAGAAATGATTGCAGTTGCTCGTTCTGTACAAAGCCAATCAGGGAAGTAGTAAAATTGAGCGGCAAAAGAAACGATCTTCTGCCGCCTTTTTTATGTACTATTGTTTAAAAAGAAACAGTGATATAAAATAAACAAAACGATATCGTTGGAGATGAAATTAAGATGCAGAACTATTTCCGAGATACATGGGCAGAAATTAATTTAGATCATATTGAAGCGAACATTCATGGATTAAAGGAACATTTGCCGAATGAAACTGAAATTATTGCTGTTGTGAAAGCTAATGCTTATGGTCATGGAGATGTGGAAGTTGCCCAAGCAGCATTGTCAGCAGGTGCTGCTAAATTAGCAGTCGCTTTTCTAGATGAAGCATTGAAATTGAGACAAGCAGGAATAAAGGCCCCTATCCTCGTTTTAGGAGCGGTAAGACCAGAAGATGTTACAGTTGCAGGAGAAAATGGGATAAGTGTGACTGCCTATTCAGCTGAATGGCTGGAAAGTGCTGGGAAATATTTAGGGAAAACATCAGTCAACATCCACTTGAAATTAGACACAGGTATGGGACGGATCGGAATAAGAGATAAAAAAGAACTCGAACAAGCCATTTCGCTCATAAAGGGACAGCAGTTATGTCGATTAGAAGGTATATTCACTCATTTTGCCACAGCAGACGAACACGATACAGCATATTTTGAACAGCAATATGAACGTTTCCTGGAATTATTGCAAATCGTGGATACAGACGGTTTGATTATTCATTGTGCTAACAGTGCTGCGACTCTTCGCTTTCCAACAAAAACTTTTAATGCGGTTCGCTTTGGCATTTCCATGTATGGTTTGGCGCCATCGGAATTTATCAAAAGCACGCTGCCTTTTCCGTTATATGAAGCCTTTTCTTTACACTCAAAGATTGTTCATATTAAAAAAATAAAAAAAGGGGAAAAAGTAAGTTACGGAGCAACATACGCAGCGAAAGAGGAGGAATGGATTGGTACGGTTCCAATCGGTTATGCTGATGGATGGATTCGAAAATTGACTGGTTCGGAAGTTCTTGTCGATGGAAGGCGCGTTCCTATTATCGGGCGCATTTGCATGGATCAACTGATGATTAAGCTTCCGGAAAAAAAACCTGTCGGGACAAAAGTGACACTTATCGGTTCACAAGGCAATGACATGATTTCAGTTGATGAAGTGGCCAAACGGCTGGAAACGATTAATTATGAAATTCCATGCATGATCAATTGGCGGGTTCCTCGGATTTATATAAGAAATGGAGGCAAAACAAACGTAAGAAATCCTCTGCTTACTGAAAAATGAAGAAACTTGAATAAAATATTCATATCAATGCCGATAATATTGAAGAAATTATTTGAAAAATGGCTTTGCTTCAACGAATATAAATGTTAATATTAATATTGGAATAAAATGATTTCGGCTTTGTAGGAACGGTGGAGGTGTATTTTGGTGTCTGAATCCAGCTCAACAACGGAAATTATTGTTCGATTGCCACAAGCACTTGTTTCTGAATTAGATGGAATCGTGAAACAGGAAAACGGAAACAGAAGTGAATTTATTTATCAAGCAATGAAAATGTATTTGAGAGAGCGTAAAAAACGCCAAATTCGGGAGTCAATGAGACGCGGTTATATGGAAATGGCGAAGATCAATCTAAATATTGCATCGGAGGCTTTTCTGGCAGAGTATGAGGCTGAACACACCGTTGAACGCTTAGTTAGCGGGGGGTAATCTTTTGATTGTTAAACGCGGCGACGTTTATTTTGCTGATTTATCCCCTGTAGTTGGTTCAGAGCAAGGCGGCGTTCGTCCAGTTTTAATTATCCAAAATGATATAGGGAATCGTTTTAGTCCAACGGTGATCGTAGCCGCTATTACAGCACAAATTCAAAAAGCAAAATTGCCGACTCATGTTGAAATTGATGCGAAAAAATATGGATTTGAACGGGATTCGGTCATTTTGCTTGAGCAGATTAGAACGATTGATAAACAACGGTTAACGGATAAAATTACCCATCTTGATGATGAAATGATGGATAAAGTGGACGATGCCTTACAAATCAGTTTAGGGCTGATCGATTTCTAATATTTTTTACGTATATTTCAACGATCTTTTCAAAAGGACTGCCTGCAGGTAGAATGTTTAAGATAAATAAGATTGAAAAAATGTCCACAGTTGCGAAACTGTGGTATTTTTGATTTTTGCGCAAAAATGAACAGACGTGCTGACAAGCTGCATTCGCTTTTTTAAACGACGAAGCATTTAAAAACAGCATCTTCCATAGTCGAGAAGCGAAAGGAAGATTTGCCGCGTTCCCTTTATAAAATAGCTGTAAGCAATGAATGCGACAGCTTAGCAGATATTGTGGAAGAAAAATGATAAAAACGGGAACATATCTATAATTTTTTTTATTTTTCTATAAAAGTTGAAAAGGCAAAGTTTTTGAAAGGAGACATGCAACATGTCACTGAAAATTTCTGGAATAGTTGAATTTATCCGAATGCATCGAGACGAGATTATGAAGGATTGGATTGATCGCTTCAACAAGGCTGATGCCCAATCAATTTCCGCTGAGTCTGATCAAATTGATCAAGCAATTGCTGCAGAATATGTGAATATTCTCATCGAATGGAGCAAAAACAAAGAAGATGAATTTTCCAGAAAAATTCATGAATTTTCAAAACGGATTGTCCAGCTTGACTGGCCAATGGACAAAATTGCTCAATGCTTACATACTTTTGAAAAAATATTATTTGCTAAATTGCTTGAGAAACAAATACCGGGTGATCCGCTTGAATTATTATCGGAGATAGAGAAAGTTACCTCACCGGTTAATCGGGAAGTATTTCTGCAATATACCTCTTCATATGAAAGAACCATTAATCTCCAAAAAATGGCTCTGCAAGAATTGTCTGCGCCGTTGATTCCGGTTTTTGATAGCATCACTGTTATGCCATTGATTGGAACGATTGATACGGACCGTGCCAAAAGAATTATGGAAAATTTATTAAAAGGGGTCGTTAAATATCGTTCTGAAGTGGTGCTGATTGATATAACCGGTGTGCCTGTTGTGGATACGATGGTAGCCCATCACATTATACAAGCTGCAGAAGCAGTTCGTCTTGTAGGAGCAAAAAGCTTGCTTGTCGGCATTCGCCCTGAAATTGCGCAAACGATAGTGAATCTAGGCATTGATTTAAGTCAAATTACGACGAAAAATACCCTTCAAAAAGGCATCGAAGCTGCGCTTGAAATGACCAATCGAAAAATTGTTTCAATGGGTGAACGCAGATGATGAAAACGTCAAAAATACCTATTTTAAAACTGTATAATAATCTATTAATTTCAATACAGTGGGAGCTGGACGACAAAACAGCGATGCAATTTCAGGAAGATTTATTAAAGAAAATTCATGAAACAGGAGCAACAGGTGTTGTCATTGATTTAACTTCGGTTGATGTCATTGATTCATTTATCGCCAAGATTTTAGGGGACTGTGTCAACATGTCTAAGTTAATGGGGGCGACGGTCGTATTGACAGGTATTCAGCCTGCAGTGGCTATTACGCTGATCGAATTAGGCATTGAACTGGAAGATATTCATACTGCGCTTGACTTGGAAAAAGGGCTGGAATTGCTTAAGGAGCTGGAGGATTAGAATGGATGGCCAATCCTGTGTAATGATTATGAACGAATGGGATATTGTGGCTGCCCGCCAATTGGGTCGTCATGCTGCGAAAGAACTTGGATTCGGCGCAGTGGACCAAGCCCGGATTACCACCGCAATATCAGAATTAGCAAGGAACATTTATCATTATGCAAATGGTGGGAAAATTTACATCGACAAAATTGAAGAAAAAGAAAAAAAAGGAATTAAAATTACCGCCTCTGATCATGGGCCGGGAATTCCTGATATTCGCAAGGCAATGGAGGATGGATTTACGACGTCAGGAGGACTTGGGGCTGGATTGCCTGGTGTTAAGCGCTTAATGGACGAATTTTATATCGACTCAAAGACAGGCGAAGGGACCGTTGTACAAGTGGTGAAATGGCTTCGTTAGGAGGATTTTATGGCGTTTGATGATGATATTCAAATGAAATATAAAGAGATGTTAGCAAATTACATTCAAGAACTGACCGAACAAGCTTTATATGAAGGGCAGCGCTTCAGTTGGAAAGCAATTGAACATAAAATACCGCCTGAGGAAATCATCAACATCCATTTAAAAGTTTTAAAAGAATTATTTCCAGACATACCAAAAAAGATTTTAGATTCCTTTGACTTTTTATTGGAGGTAATGGTTGGTTATGGTCTGGCTTATCAAGAACATCAATTTTTGAGGGGCAGGCAGCTTGAGCTGAAATCCGAAATTGAAATTGCAGCAAACGTACAGCAGGCACTGCTGCAAACAAATATTCCAAAAGTCGAAGAATTGGACATAGGGGTCATCAGCGTTCCTGCCAAAATTATGAACGGAGATTATTACCAGTTTGCAGAACATGAAAACACAATGAGCGTTGCGATTGCGGATGTCATAGGCAAAGGCATACCTGCAGCATTGTGTATATCAATGATTAAATATGCGATGGACAGCCTCCTGGAATCAAGGCAAAATCCGAGTTACATATTAGAAAATTTAAATAGAGTTGTTGAACAAAACATCGATGTCAATATGTTTATTACCATGTTTTTTGGTAAGTACGATTTTCGGACGAATAAGATTACATATGCATCTGCAGGACATGAACCGGGCTTTTATTATTGCGCCAGCGAGGATCACTTTTATGACCTTCAATCAAAAGGGCTTGTTTTAGGTGTTGACCGGCAAGTGAAATATGAGCAATATGAATTAAATCTTTTCCAAAACGATATGATTATTCTTTTGTCAGATGGAGTAACTGAAACAAGAACGAAGGAAGGATTTATTGATAGAGCTGCAGTGACGAGCGCCATCCGAGCTCATTTACATTTGCCTGCTCAGCAAATAGTAGAAAATATTTATAAAGATTTTGAGAAAATGCAAGGTTTTCAATTGCGGGATGATTTCACCTTAATCATTATGAAAAAAAATGTTTAAACGGCTTCGAAAAAGGGTATAAGTGAATGGATGATTTTGTCTTTTATGAGGGGGATCAGAATGAATCTTGAAATTGATATTAAAAGGGAAAAAAAGGTTTCGTATGTGCATCTAAAAGGAGAGATTGATGCCTATACTGCGCCAGCGCTAAAAAATAAACTTGCGCCCATTTCTGAGGAAAGCGAACCTTTTATTGAAGTCAACCTAAAAGATGTTGAATATATGGACTCAACCGGATTAGGAGTTTTTGTCGGATTGTTGAAAACGGTCAGAAAACAAGGCGGAAAGCTGAAATTGACAAATTTGTCGCCGCGGCTGGAGCGCTTATTTCATATTACCGGTTTGGACAGCATCATCGAGATTTCAAGAAAAGGTGAGGATTAATGGATAAATGTATTGATTACATTGAAATGAAAATACCTGCGAAAACTGAGTATATAGGGATTGTCAGATTGACTCTATCCGGTATCGCCAATAGAATGGGGTACACATATGATGACATTGAAGATTTAAAGATTGCCGTCAGTGAAGCGTGTTCAAATGCGGTGCAGCATGCCTACGGTCATAATGAAAACGGTGAAGTGAGAATCGGCTTCAGCTTGTTTGAAAATCGATTAGAGATCACTGTTTCAGACGATGGAAAAAATTTCGATTTATCAAAAATGAAAGAAAACACCGGGCCTTATTCTCCTTCCATGCCGATTGAAAAATTGAGCGAGGGCGGTTTAGGTTTGTTTCTAATTAAAACGCTAATGGATGAAGTGACAATCGATATGAACTCAGGAGTAACTGTCAAGATGTCCAAGCTTTTAAATGAGGAGCGAATGAGAAATGAACAAACCTCATGGTCAAAAACGAAGCAATAACGAAATCCATGAACTCATTCGTCAAGTTCAGGAAAATAAAGATGAAAAAGCACAAGAACAAATTATTGAACTTTATCAGCCAATTGTTGTTGCACTGGCAAAAAAGTACTCAAGTTCGAAAATGTATCAGGAGGATTTGGTACAGGTCGGGATGATCGGTTTATTGGGAGCGATTGATCGCTTCGACCCAACAGTTGGGAAATCATTTGATGCGTTTGTTGTTCCAACGATTATTGGAGAAATCAAACGCTATCTTCGGGATAAAACGTGGAGCGTCCATGTGCCCCGCAGAATGAAAGAACTTGGACCAAAAATAAATGCAGCGGTGGAGCAGTTGACGAGTCAGCTGGAGCGCTCTCCGAAGGTCAAGGAAATAGCAGAATATTTAGGAGCAGCTGAGGAAGAAGTTTTGGAAGCTATGGAAATGGTCAAAAACTATCATACGCTTTCTGTTGATCACTCAATAGAAGCTGGACCGGATGGAACCGCGGTCACCATTTTAGATCTTGTCGGACAAAAAGACGAGGGCTTTGAACGCATTCTTCAAAAACTGACTATTGAAAACATTATGCACGTTTTAACTGAGAGAGAAAAAGAAATTATTCTACATTCTTTTTATCATAACCGCAGTCAAAAAGAAATAGGTGAAATTTTAGGTATCTCCCAAATGCATGTTTCCAGACTATTGCGCCAAGCATTAAAAAAATTAAAAAAAGCTGTTCACGCTGATCCAATGGAGATAGGGCAATGATTCAATATCAAGAAACTGAACATATTCAATTTTTGACATGTCAGGTTGGAAAAGTAGGCAGTGCTTATTGTGGAGACAGTTTTTTCACCTGTACGGACGAGCATAGATTTGTTTGTGTTGTCGCAGATGGGTTGGGAAGTGGACAAGCTGCGCGTGAATCATCTGAAATCATATGCCAAACGGTGAAGCAATACCAGCAGGAAACTGTACATGAGATTTTTAAACAGTGCCATAAGAAATTAAAAGGTAAAAGAGGCGCGACAGCCGGAATATTAAAGGTGGATTTCGTAGACAAAACTATTACATACGGCTCGGTAGGAAACGTTCGTTTCATCTTATATTTGCCTTCTGGGGAATACATTTATCCAATTCCAACCGCTGGATATTTACCTGGTAAAATGAAGAAATATCGCATCCGCACTTTTTCATATGAAAAAGGGTCAAAATTTATTATTCACACTGATGGCCTTTATGCTTCAAACATTAAAACGGCGTTAAAAGATCATTCTTCTATTCACGAGATTGCGAAAGGCTTCAATAAATTTCTTTCCGATCGGACAGATGATTTAACTTATATAATCGGGCAGCTTTTTTAATTGTTGGGACAATCGGATGGATAACGGTTGTCTTTTTATGTTGAAAAAATTTTTGATAAAATGTTTATGTAGATGGAAACAGTAGTGGAGGCTAAAGAATGTTAAATAATGAGAAAATTTTTCAAATGTTAAGCAGCGAATTATCAATATCCACCAAACAAATTCAAAATGTCATTGCATTGCTTGAAGACGGCAACACCGTTCCTTTTATTGCGCGGTACAGAAAAGAACAAACAGGCGCTTTAAATGAAGTGGAAATACGAAACATTAGTGAACGCTGGCAATACATACAAAACCTTGAAAAAAGAAAAGAAGAAGTTATTCGGTTAATTGAGGAACAAGGAAAACTAACAGAATCTTTGCGAAATGAAATACTGGCGGCTGAAAAATTGCAGCAAGTTGAAGACTTGTATCAGCCATACCGGCAAAAAAGAAGAACGAAAGCAACGATTGCAAAAGAAAGAGGGCTTGAGCCTTTAGCCAAATGGATATATTCCTTGCCGCTAGCGGGATCGATTGAAGAAGAAGCCGAAAAATACATCAATGAAGAGAAAGAAATCCATACGGTTGAAGATGCTCTCTCTGGTGCAAAAGATATTATTGCAGAATGGATTTCAGACGATCCGAATTATCGGCAATGGATAAGGGAGCAAACGTTGAAAGAAGGTATGGTCGTCTCAACGTGTAAAGACGAAGAAAAAGATGAGAAAAAAGTATTCGAAATGTATTACCAATATGAAGAACCGATCAGAAAAATCGTTCCCCATCGTGTTTTGGCGTTAAACAGAGGGGAGAAGGAAGGGATTTTAAGGGTGGCAATCGAGCCGCCGACAGAACAAATAGTAGCCTATTTGAAGAAAAAAATTGTTTCGGATCAAAGGACAATTGCTGCTGATATTTTAATTGAAACGTTGGAGGATGCGTATAGACGGCTCATACAGCCTTCGATTGAGCGGGAGATTAGAAAAGAATTGACTGAAAAAGCTGAAGATCAGGCCATTCGTGTTTTTTCCGAAAATTTAAGAAAACTGCTCCTTCAACCTCCATTAAAAGGAACGATCGTTTTAGGAATCGACCCGGCTTACCGTACAGGATGCAAGCTTGCGGCAGTCGATGAAACTGGAAAAGTTCTTTATATTGATGTGATTTATCCTCATCCGCCAAAAAATGAAATAGAAAAATCAAAACAAAAGCTGATCGATATTATTCAACGCTTCCAAATTGAAGTAATCGCTATCGGCAATGGAACAGCTTCAAGAGAAACAGAACAATTTGTTGCAGATGTAATAAAAGAATTAAAAGAAGATATTTATTATTTAATTGTTAACGAGGCGGGAGCAAGTGTTTATTCAGCTTCTGATTTAGCCCGGGAAGAGTTCCCAGATCTTGAAGTCGAAGAACGCAGCGCAGTATCCATTGCTAGAAGGCTTCAAGATCCGCTTGCTGAATTGGTGAAAATTGATCCTAAATCAATCGGTGTTGGTCAATACCAGCATGATGTATCCCAAAAGAAATTGCATGACTCTTTAACGTTTGTTGTGGAAACAGTTGTCAACCAAGTCGGTGTCAACGTAAATACTGCTTCGCCGTCTCTGTTGCAATACGTATCTGGATTATCAAAAACAGTGGCTCATAATATTGTGAAACGAAGAGAAGAAATTGGAAAATTTGTGAATCGCAACGATTTAAAATCCATCCCACGGCTTGGGGAGAAAACGTATGAGCAATGTATCGGCTTTTTAAGAATATTGGACGGCGACGATCCGCTTGACAGGACGAGCATTCATCCTGAAAGCTATGAAGACGCTAGAAAACTGCTGTCAAGCCTTTCATTGACAGTCGATGATATCGGTACAGAACTGTTGAAAGATAAAATCAGATCGCTGAATATTCAAGAAACTTCAAAAGCCTTGCATATTGGCGAATATACTTTGAAGGATATATGCGATGCTTTAATGAGACCGGAGCGCGATCCTCGTGATGAAGTTCCAAAACCTCTTTTGAAAAAAGATGTGCTGCAGCTTGAAGACTTGAAAGAAGGAATGGAGCTGCAAGGAACGGTTCGAAACGTAGTAGACTTTGGTGTATTTGTTGATATCGGCGTTAAACAGGATGGACTTGTGCACATTTCAAAATTAAGCAAACAATATGTAAAGCATCCTTTGGACGTTGTTTCGGTTGGGGACATCGTGACAGTCTGGGTGGAAAAAGTTGATGTTGATAAAGGAAGAGTCGCTTTAACAATGGTTAAATAAATAACAACAGAAATCACGGCTGTCGGCAAAGTCGACAGCTGATTTTTTATCAACCTTATATTGCATGCTGATGGAAGCAAACAACTATCTATCAACCAAAAATTTTGAAAAAAAGTTAGTCTATTCTTTGAGAGCTGTTGAATTATGAGCAATGCTTTTTTCTATAGAAATACCAGCATTGATTTAATAACTTGATTTGATAAACGTTTTTTTCATAATATGCTTTCTTCATTTGATTTATAAGCCAATTCGGCATTGGTTAATACCTCCTTGGATGTATTGTTCTTTTTGGCTTGCCATTTTATGGTCAAGAAAAAAAGCATATGCTAAAATAAAATATGTGAGTCCGATTAGATGTAGTAATATTTATTGTATGCGTTAAGTTGTTGTCCTGTTCAACATGTTTTTAAAGTAGGTGCAGTACATTGAATGATGACCAGCTTCAAAAACTTGTGGAGCAAATTTCACTATCCTTTTTTGGGAAAAAATTTGTTCACAAAGCGTATTTTAATCACCGTCTTCGAACAACAGGCGGAAGATATTTATTAAACAG
This sequence comes from Aeribacillus sp. FSL K6-2833, assembly GCF_037965815.1. Taxonomy (GTDB): domain Bacteria; phylum Bacillota; class Bacilli; order Bacillales; family Aeribacillaceae; genus Aeribacillus; species Aeribacillus composti. The sequence continues at coordinate 403,450 of NZ_CP150189.1, forward strand.
CCATGATATTGAAGTGAATAAAAAATATTATGAACAATACGGAATGGACGAATTAATAGGGATTATTAAGCATGAACTTTGCCACTACCATCTTCATATCGAAGGAAAAGGTTTTCGGCATCGGGACTCTGACTTTAAAATGCTTTTAAAAAAAGTAGGTGCACCTAGATTTTGCACACCATTAAGAGAAAAAAATAAAAATAATATTATTTATATTTATAAATGCCTATCATGTATGAGCACTTTTATTCGCCGTAGAAAAATGAACCCAGAACGATATTTATGCGGAAAGTGCGGAGGAAAAATTCAATTTTATAAAAATAATGGTTGACGAAAAGGAGAAAGATATGATAAAGTATAAAAGCCGTCGCTAATTGGATGGCAGCGAAAAACAATATATAACGAACTGTTGACAAAATTATAAATGCTCATTACAATGGTTACAGTCGTCAATTTTTTTCTTCATTCCGCAGTAGCTCAGTGGTAGAGCATTCGGCTGTTAACCGAACGGTCGCAGGTTCGAATCCTGCCTGCGGAGCCAATTTGGAGAAGTACCCAAGTGGCTGAAGGGGCTCCCCTGCTAAGGGAGTAGGTCGTGTAAGCGGCGCGAGGGTTCAAATCCCTCCTTCTCCGCCATGAAAAATGGCCCGTTGGTCAAGTGGTTAAGACACCGCCCTTTCACGGCGGTAACACGGGTTCGAATCCCGTACGGGTCATTCATATTCGCTGAAATAGGAAGTTGAAAAACTTCCTATTTCTAACTTTAAAAAATCCAAACCAAAAAGTCTTTACATAGCGTTCAAAAAATGTTACAATAAATTTTGTGACTTTTTGATGGGCTATAGCCAAGCGGTAAGGCAACGGACTTTGACTCCGTGATGCGCTGGTTCGAATCCAGCTAGCCCAGCCACTTATTATAAAAATAATAAGAGCCATTAGCTCAGTCGGTAGAGCAACGAGCAAGGCTTCGTTGAATAAGCAGCGAGTTGTCCCGACGCATCCAGCACCTTGAGAAAGCTGGAAGAGGAAGGGACATCTGACCGACTTTAAAACAGATTAGAAGAAATTACTTTTTATGAGCCATTAGCTCAGTCGGTAGAGCATCTGACTTTTAATCAGAGGGTCGGAGGTTCGAATCCTCCATGGCTCACCATTTAATGCGGGTGTGGCGGAATTGGCAGACGCACTAGACTTAGGATCTAGCGCCTTACGGCGTGGGGGTTCAAGTCCCTCCACCCGCATATTCGCGGTAGTGGCGGAATGGCAGACGCGCTAGGTTGAGGGCCTAGTGGGGGCGACCCCGTGGAGGTTCGAGTCCTCTCTACCGCACCAAAAAAGTGTTGACATCATATTTTAAGTGAGTTACAATAAAAAACCTGTGGAATGCGCCCGTAGCTCAATTGGATAGAGCGTTTGACTACGGATCAAAAGGTTAGGGGTTCGACTCCTCTCGGGCGCGCCATATACGGGAAGTAGCTCAGCTTGGTAGAGCACATGGTTTGGGACCATGGGGTCGCAGGTTCGAATCCTGTCTTCCCGATTTTGATCAATATAGGCTTAAAAGCAAAATTGCATGAATAAATTAAGATATGTGGGTGTAGTTTAGTGGTAAAACCTCAGCCACGAGCGACACTTCAATGAATAATCTGCGAGTTGCCTCGACGCATTTACATCCTCGAACAATGCTGGAAGAGGAAGAGGCATGGAAAATGCGTGTTTATCATCTAAATAGAAAAACAAATATTTTCGCGCGGGTGTAGTTTAGTGGTAAAACCTCAGCCTTCCAAGCTGATGTCGTGGGTTCGATTCCCATCACCCGCTCCAAAATGATCCTTGAAAACTGAACAAAACGAAAAGCGTGCCTGTTGATTCTGACAAGAGCATTTGGTGACAAACTTTTTTTGGAGAGTTTGATCCTGGCTCAGGACGAACGCTGGCGGCGTGCCTAATACATGCAAGTCGAGCGGACCGAAGGGAGCTTGCTCCTTTAGGTTAGCGGCGGACGGGTGAGTAACACGTGGGCAACCTGCCCTGCAGACTGGGATAACTTCGGGAAACCGGAGCTAATACCGGATAACACCGAAAACCGCATGGTTTTCGGTTGAAAGGCGGCTTTTAGCTGTCACTGCAGGATGGGCCCGCGGCGCATTAGCTAGTTGGTGAGGTAACGGCTCACCAAGGCGACGATGCGTAGCCGACCTGAGAGGGTGACCGGCCACACTGGGACTGAGACACGGCCCAGACTCCTACGGGAGGCAGCAGTAGGGAATCTTCCGCAATGGACGAAAGTCTGACGGAGCAACGCCGCGTGAGCGAAGAAGGTCTTCGGATCGTAAAGCTCTGTTGTCAGGGAAGAACAAGTGCCGTTCGAACAGGGCGGTACCTTGACGGTACCTGACGAGGAAGCCACGGCTAACTACGTGCCAGCAGCCGCGGTAATACGTAGGTGGCAAGCGTTGTCCGGAATTATTGGGCGTAAAGCGCGCGCAGGCGGTTCCTTAAGTCTGATGTGAAATCTCGCGGCTCAACCGCGAGCGGCCATTGGAAACTGGGGAACTTGAGTGCAGGAGAGGGGAGCGGAATTCCACGTGTAGCGGTGAAATGCGTAGAGATGTGGAGGAACACCAGTGGCGAAGGCGGCTCTCTGGCCTGTAACTGACGCTGAGGCGCGAAAGCGTGGGGAGCGAACAGGATTAGATACCCTGGTAGTCCACGCCGTAAACGATGAGTGCTAAGTGTTAGAGGGTATCCACCCTTTAGTGCTGCAGCAAACGCATTAAGCACTCCGCCTGGGGAGTACGGCCGCAAGGCTGAAACTCAAAGGAATTGACGGGGACCCGCACAAGCGGTGGAGCATGTGGTTTAATTCGAAGCAACGCGAAGAACCTTACCAGGTCTTGACATCCCCTGACAACCCTAGAGATAGGGCGTTCCCCTTTCGGGGACAGGGTGACAGGTGGTGCATGGTTGTCGTCAGCTCGTGTCGTGAGATGTTGGGTTAAGTCCCGCAACGAGCGCAACCCTTGACCTTAGTTGCCAGCATTCAGTTGGGCACTCTAAGGTGACTGCCGGCTAAAAGTCGGAGGAAGGTGGGGATGACGTCAAATCATCATGCCCCTTATGACCTGGGCTACACACGTGCTACAATGGGTGGTACAAAGGGCAGCGAAACCGCGAGGTGGAGCGAATCCCAAAAAACCACTCTCAGTTCGGATTGCAGGCTGCAACTCGCCTGCATGAAGCCGGAATCGCTAGTAATCGCGGATCAGCATGCCGCGGTGAATACGTTCCCGGGTCTTGTACACACCGCCCGTCACACCACGAGAGTTTGTAACACCCGAAGTCGGTGGGGTAACCCTTACGGGAGCCAGCCGCCGAAGGTGGGACAAATGATTGGGGTGAAGTCGTAACAAGGTAGCCGTATCGGAAGGTGCGGCTGGATCACCTCCTTTCTAAGGATATATACATTGAAATAGGGTGCGCTTTTCCGTTTTGTTTAGTTTTGAAGGATCATATCCTTCTTGATTGTTCTTTGAAAACTGGATAACGGAAAGACATTCACGAATAGATCGCTCATGTTAGGAAGAAACGGTTAAGTTAGAAAGGGCGCACGGTGGATGCCTTGGCACTAGGAGCCGATGAAGGACGGGACAAACACCGAAATGCTTCGGGGAGCTGTAAGTAAGCGTCGATCCGGAGATGTCCGAATGGGGGAACCCACTGCCCGTAATGGGGCAGTATCCATACCTGAATCCATAGGGTATGGAGGGCAACCCGGGGAACTGAAACATCTAAGTACCCGGAGGAAGAGAAAGCAACAGCGATTCCCTGAGTAGCGGCGAGCGAAACGGGAACAGCCCAAACCAAGAGGCGTGCCTCTTGGGGTTGTAGGACACTCGATTAAGGAGTGACAAAGGAACGGGGTAGACGAAGAGGTCTGGAAAGGCCCGTCAGAGAAGGTAACAACCCTGTAGTCGAAACTCCGTTCCCTCCCGAGTGGATCCTGAGTACGGCGGGACACGTGAAATCCCGTCGGAAGCAGGGAGGACCA